>JBKQQE010000598.1:0-4506 GCA_052326245.1 Xanthobacteraceae bacterium
CCGCGGCTGGGTGGGTAGCGAATGTCAAATCCACTCCACTAGTCGCCGGTGAATCGCCGGCACCGTTTGATCCGCACGCGCAAATCGTGCGGATGGGTTGCATCGTAGGCCGGCGGGTTACTGACTGTGACTAAATGGTTTTTTATTCGCATCTCTGCGCTGGAACACTCGATCATGCGTGGCGTTGGCTCATCGACGCTCCCGGTCTGCTCGCAAGTTCTGCCGGAGACATAGAGACATTTCTTGGAGACATCTTCTGGAGACACACGCATGAGCAAGTTCGATCACAAATCCTCGATTTGGAAGGTCGCAGGAGCGGTCGCGCTGCTCGCTCTCGCGCCCGCGATGATGATGTCACCGGCGAATGCATTTGGCGGCGGCGGCGGCCATGGTGGCGGCGGCCACGGCGGCGGCGGCTTCCACGGTGGTGGCGGCTTCGGCGGCTTTCATGGCGGCGGATTCGGCGTCGTCCATGGCGGAGTCGCGGCCTTCAACGGCGGGGTCGTGCGCAACAGCTTCGCCAGCAACAACGTCGCGGCCGTGCGCAACAGCTTCGCCAGCAACAACGTCGGGCGCGCCAACGTCGCAGCCGTGAACATGGCGCGTGGCGGCTGGAATCGCGGCGGCGCCTGGCACCACGGCCGAGGCGACCGCTACCGCTACGGCTATGGTGCGGGATACTGGGGTGCGCCATACGCCTACGATGACTACTACGACGACGGCTACGCCTACGTCGACAACGGCGATTGGGACGACAGCTATGCCCCTGGCGCCGGCGTCGTGGTGGCCGCTGGCCCGGCTGACGCGGCAGCCTGCGCCCAGATCTATCGATCCTATGACCCGGCGTCCGGCACCTATCTCGGCTATGACGGCATGCGGCATCCGTGCCCGTGACTGAACGACGCGACGAACACGGCGCAAATTGCGGGATACGCGGTTCGTCGCGGATTGGGCGGGGACTTCGCCCACAAAATTCCGCAAATCAGTCGCGAAGCGACTGCAAGCATTCTGGAGAACCGATCATGACAAACCCGATCATGACAAAGACCGATCGAAGTCCCTCGATCTGGAAGATCGCTGGATGTGCCACCGCGCTCGCGCTCGCGCCGGTGATGATGGCATCGCCCGCGAGTGCCTATCACCACGCGGCTCACCACAACGTGCGCCACAGCTTCGCCAGTGCAATCGCTCCCGGCGCCTATTGGCGCAGCGGCGGCTATGACTACAGCCCCGGCCACGTCCACGACTACTGGGTCGGCAGTTACGGCGGCGTCGTCGTTCCGCAGTTTGAACCTTGAGCCGCGACGCGTTCGAGGCGATGCCGTAAGGTTGGCCCAAATGAGATCGTGTAACCCTGACAGATTGCTGCGGCGCCGGGTTGGCCGTGCGCGCATGGTCGACACGGCACCGTAGCGCTTCGGGCTCGTTTTTTGTCGCCGAGCGATCCGGCAGTGCTCCGGAGTCCCACGCCATGCCCCTGCACCGCGAGATGCCCTTGATGCTTGTCGCCGCAGCAGCTGCCACGATCCTCGCTCTGGCGCCGGCGGTGACGGCTTCACCCGTCCATGCCGCGCCCCCGGCAGGCCGCGAAGTTCACCGCTGCGGCTCCGTCGGCGTGCACCGCGGCGATATCGTGTTCCCCGGCGCCGGCCGGGCCACTTCCGCGCCTGGCCGGGCGAACGGCTTCTGGGGCGACGGCTATGCCAACTACAACGATCCCCAGATCGCCTACACCGAGAGCGCCACCGCGGTGTCGTGCGAACGGATCTTTCCGTCCTACGATCCGGCGTCGGGAACGTATCTCGGTTGCGACGGCATCAGGCATCCCTGTCCGTAGTACCCTGTTTCCGAAGTTCGTGAGACGCTCGCTGCAACCTCTTAACACGAACTTCGGAAACAAGAAGGGTACTAGAATCATATACCTGCTAGTGCCCTTTGCTTTTCGAAGTTCGTGAAAGAAGTCGCTGCGATGTATCACGAACTTCGAAAAGCGGGCATTAGCCGTACAGCCGCAGCCGAGTGTAACGCGACGTCACGAGCGCGTGGCCAGCGCGACGCCGCCGACGGTCATCGCGAGCGCAACAATCTGGCCCGGGCCGAGCGGTTCTCCCAAGAGCAGCGCCGAGGCAGTCACGCCGATCACCGGCACCAGCAGCGTCCCGATGGCCGCCACCGAAGCAGGCAGACGCGACAGGGCTGCAAACCAGCTGGCGTAGCTGACGCAGAACACCACCACGGTCAGGTAGACCATCAGGCTCCAGCCCGTGGTCGACAGCGCCGCGAGATGCGGGTGTTCGAACACCAGCCCCGCCAAGGCAACCGGCAGACAGCCGATCATGATCTGCCACGCCGCCGAGGTCAGCGCCGGCAAATGCACCGGCAGCCGTTTGGCCAGCACGGTGCCCAGCGCGAAGCCGAAAGCGCCGACGAGAGCGAACGCAATTCCGGGCAATTTGGCGAGGCTGGTGGCGACGCCGTTGCCGCCCATGAGCGCCATCAGCCCGCCGAACGCCAGCAGCAGCGCGAGCAGCCGCAAGACGGTGGGACGCTCGCCAAGAATCGGCCAGGCCAGCATCGAGGCCCATACCGGCATGGTGTAGGCGATCACGGCCGCTTCGCTGGCCGGCAACCACAGGAGAGAGAATCCCATCAGCGCCATCCAGCCGGTCACGTTGAGAACCGCGGACAGCGCCAGGCGGCCCCACAGCTCGCGCGGCACGCTCAAACTCTGCCGGCGCATCCCGGCAAGCGCCATCAACAGGCCGGCACCAACCAGACCGCACAGCCCCCGCGCCGACAGCGGCGGCCATTCGGTCAGCAGATGTTTCATCGCCGGCCAGTTGAGGCCCCAGCCCACCGAGGTGATCAGGAGAAAGACCAGACCGGCTGGAGCCATGCGCGGCGTCGCGCGTGCGTCATTCAAGGCTGTCATGATTGCAATCTGAGATGCCGACACCGGCGCCGCGCTCGTCCAATGGCACGCACGGCGAGGTTTTGGTGTCGTGGGTAAGAGTCGTGGGTAAGACGAAGTGCGGTTGAGCCGCGCCGGTCGGCAGCCGTCGAGGGGCGCGAGGACTCAGGGCTTACGCGGGAGATCGAACAGGCCATTTCCGCGGCGTCGAGAGGCATGGACGGCGCGGAAACAGGACCAAAATACCGCGGCGCCGGTGGAACCACCACCCGGCGGCATGCGAGGGCCGCCGTCGATTTTGCATGGGTGGCCGAGTCGTCGGGTGCAAGCGTTTTATTCGCGGTCGGCGCAGCCTGTGAACAGCGGGTGCAGTGCTGCGCCGGAGCCTCGGCAAGATTTTTTTGGCCTTCCGAATCCCTTTGGACTCACTGATACTTGCCGCACTCCAGAGGGCCAACGCGCCGCTGGATTTCCCCCGTTTCCCCCATATTTAGTATTTGATTCAGAAACTCACACTATTCCTTGACGGGCGTAACGGAGTCGTCCTAGCTTTCAACTTGTTCGGCGCGAGTGGTTCTGTGTCCCGCCGGGTCACCTCCTGACAGGGTTCAGTCATCCGCTCCGTCGCCCGCCGTGGCAACGGACAACGGCTTTGTGCGCCCACACAGGCTCGGTTCCCGGCCTCCTCTGCTGACGTCTTCCGGCGGGGGATGGGGCGAAGATCGACCGGGTAAAAAACGCGGATTACGCGTTGTCGGACGGGGACGTCGAACAGAGCCGGGGCAACCGGCTGAACTGCGAGTATGATTGGGTCAATGCCCAGCAACTCGCGATCGGAAATCGCCGGAAGCCGCAGCAGGCGGAAACGGCACAAGACGGGGCAAGACAACAAATGCGAATCGAGCGGCGCTACACCAGGAACGGCCAGTCACCTTATGCCGAGATCCAATTCCGGCTGACCACCAGCGAGATTCGCAATCCCGATGGGTCGGTCGTGTTCCGGCTCGAGAACGTCGAAGTTCCCGACGTCTGGTCGCAGGTCGCCTCCGACGTGCTGGCGCAGAAGTATTTCCGCAAGGCCGGCGTCGCCAAGATCCTGAAGAAGGTCGAGGAAGAAACCGTGCCGTCGTGGCTGTGGCGCTCGGTGCCCGACACCGAGGCGCTGGCCGCGCTGCCCGAGGCCGAGCGCTTCGGCAGCGAGCTGTCGTCCAAGCAGGTGTTCGACCGCCTCGCCGGCTGCTGGACCTATTGGGGCTGGAAGGGCAGCTACTTCTCCTCCGAGGAGGACGCCAGCGCGTTCTACGACGAACTGCGCTTCATGCTGGCCAAGCAGATGGTGGCGCCGAACTCCCCGCAATGGTTCAACACCGGGCTGCACTGGGCCTACGGCATCGACGGTCCGGGCCAGGGCCATTTCTATGTCGACTGGAAAACCGGCAAGCTGACCAAGTCGAAATCGGCCTACGAGCACCCGCAGCCGCACGCCTGCTTCATCCAGGGCATCGAGGACGACCTCGTCAACGAGGGCGGCATCATGGATCTGTGGGTGCGCGAGGCGCGCCTGTTCAAATACGGCTCGGGCACCGGCTCGAACT
>JBKQQE010000599.1:0-7184 GCA_052326245.1 Xanthobacteraceae bacterium
CCTTGCGGTTGGGCGGATAGGTCTTCGACAGGCCTTGCATGAAATAGATGAATTGGCGGGCCATTTTGATCCTTGGAAACCGTCCGGGACGGTTCGGCGCGGGGGAACTCGTTGCGCCTGATGTAGCGGGGCGGTTTGCAAAGGGCAACCGCCCCCCAACTGTGCCGAATCCGAAGTCCGCCGGGACGCGCGGCTAACGCCTTGGAAAGGCTGATGGGGCGAATTTGCCGAAAATGAGCGTCGAATACCAGTTGTTAAGAATTGACGCCAATGCTGCGGCAATCGGCTCACCGCGTCGGCCAGAAGGCTGTTGGTGGGTGCCGAGCGGAACCTGCACCAGCACTGGATGTGCGTCATGCGGATCGACCCTGCTGCCGTTCTCGACGTCCCCTCGACCCCGCGTGCCGAGGCCGCTGCCCACGGTCTGGTCGCGGAGATCGGGCAGTTCTGGCGGCAGTTCATGGCCACCGCCTTCAATTCCTATCACCCCGAGAAGCATTACATGCGCGGTCCCGGGCCGGCCTGGCACGCCAAGCACATGCGCGGGCTTCGCGGCGACGACACCGGCGCCTGACCCTCCCATCTCTCCCGACCTGCCGAGGATTGACGCGCACGCGCATTGCGCGCGAGCATGGCTGCTGATCGCGGTGCCGAGCCGCGCGATCGTGCTGGAAGGTCGGATATGTCGCTGCGCTGTGCAATTCTCGATGACTATCAGAATGTGGCCTTGAAGCTCGCGGACTGGACGCCGCTCCACGGCAAGGTCGATATCACGGTGTTCGACACGCCGTTTGCGGATTCGGCCGCCGCGATCGCGGCGCTGCAGGATTTCGAGATCGTCTGCGCCATGCGCGAACGCACGGCGTTTGGCCGCGCGGTGATCGCGGCGCTGCCCAGGCTGAAGCTCTTGATCACGTCGGGCGCGCGCAACGCCGCCATCGACCTCGATGCCGCCAGGGAACGCGATGTGGTGGTGTGCGGAACCGGCGCGGTGGGCAATCCGACGGCGGCGCTGGCGACCGGCCTGATCCTGGAACTGACGCGGCGGATCGGCTTCGAAAATGCCCGCATGAAGGCGGGCGAGAGCTGGCAGGTGACGGTCGGCGAGGAGCTCGAGGGCAAGACGCTCGGCATCGTCGGGCTCGGCAAGCTCGGCCAGAAGGTCGCGGCCATCGGCAAGGCGCTCGGCATGCAGGTCAAGGCCTGGAGCACCAATCTGACGCGCGAGACCTGCGACGCCGCCGGCGTCGCCTACGCGGGCAAGGACGAGCTGTTCGCCACGTCCGACCTGATCACCATCCATCTCGTGCTGTCGGAGCGCTCGCGCGGGGTGATCGGCCGCGCCGACCTCGAGCGCATGAAGCCGACCAGCTATCTCGTCAACACCGCGCGGGGGCCGCTGGTCGACGAGGCCGCCTTGCTGGAAGTGCTGCGCGAGCGCCGCATTGCCGGCGCGGGACTCGATACTTTTTCGCTGGAGCCGCTGCCGCTCGATCACCCGCTGCGCAAGCTGGACAACGTCGTGCTGACCCCGCATCTGGGCTATGTCACCGCGGAAAATTACCGCCGGTTCTATGGCGACATGGTCGCCGACATCGCCGCCTGGCTCGCGGGGGAGCCAGTGCGGCGGATCGTCTAGCTATCCGAAAGCACCGTTCGGCTTGTTACCGGATCGTGACCGGCGCGGGCAAAGGCGGCACCACCGTCGGCCCGGTGCCGGGAAGGTTCACCGCAGCCTGGCCGCTCGCCATCGGCGCCGGAACGGGTCCGGCCCCGGGCGACTGCGCCGACGCGGTCAGTCCCTCCGGCGGCTTGCCGCCCGGCAGCACCACGACACGGGTGCCGACCTTGACGCGGTCGAACAGGTCGGTCACGTCCTCGTTCAGCATGCCGATGCAGCCCGACGAAACGAATTGTCCGATCGTCGACGGCTGGTTGGTGCCGTGAATGCGGTACACCGTGGCGCCGAGATACATCGCGCGCGCGCCGAGCGGGTTGCCGTCGCCGCCCGCCATGAAGCGCGGCAGGTAGGGCTGACGCTCGATCATCTCCGGCGGCGGATGCCAGTCCGGCCATTCCATCTTGCGGGTGATCTTCTGCACGCCGGTCCAGGTGAAGCCATCGCGTCCGACGCGCACGCCGTAGCGGATCGCGCGGCCGTTGCCGAGAATGTAATAGAGCTGGGTGTTCGGCGTATCGACGATGATCGTCCCCGGCGGCTCCTTGGTGGCGTAGGACACCTCCTGCCGGCGCAGGCGCGGCGGCAGTTCCTTGCGCGGCCCGGTTTCCGGCTGCTCATCGGTCGGCAATGCGGACAGCGACATCGGCTGGCCATTGGGACCCTGCGGTACGGCGCCCGTCACCGGCGGCGCGCCGCGCGGATCGATCGCCCCGGGCGGACGCAGCGCCTGGCCGTCGCCGGCGGGACCGACACCGCCGCCGGGCGCAGCGTTGGCATAGCCGTCGGCCGGCGGGCGACCGGAATAGACCACCGGAGGCGGTCCGGGAAGGCGCCCATAGCGGGGATCGTCCGGTGACATCACCGGTCCTTCGTTGACGTAATAGCCGCTGTCCGGCGGAGGGCGGCCCGAGTAGACCGGCGGGCCGCTTGCGCGACCGTAGCGCGGATCGTCGGGAGACATGATCGGTCCCCCGGGCACCGTCGGACCCGCCGCGCCGGGAGTCGACAGCGCGGTCGAACCGGGAGCTCCCGGCACATCATCTTCGAGATCGTCGAAATCGGGCGCCGCCGCCCTGCCGCGGCCAAGTCCCGGAGGCGGATACGAGCCGGGCGGTGACGGGTAGGACAGGCCAGGGGGGTCGGAATAGCCCTGCGCCGTTGCGGCGCAGGTTCCCGCCATGCCGGCCGCGGCCACCGCGAAAATCGTCAGAATGCGCTTATCCATCGTCGTCCTGTATAGCCCGCCACCGGCACCGGAAGGTTAACGAGCTGATCACCCACGATAGCGGCACATTCAAGACAAAGCCAAGAAATGCGGCGGCAAAGCCGAAATTTCGCCGGTGCGGGCACGCTTTACCGGCAATTCTAGCGGGCGGGGGCGAACGGTATCCCCATATCACTTTTTCATCATGTCGGGAACGCGCGTTGAGCTATGCTTGAAATGGCCTGATTCGGCCCTATCGGGGCCGCCCTGATCGGGGCCCCGTGTTTCATCCGGCGCCGGTCGGCCGCGTTTGCGTCAAACCCAAGCTGCCGCTGTCCATGGGCTTCACGGTGCCGTCTGCCGTGACGCGGAGGGTCCTATGCTACCGGGCTTCCGTTTTGTCTTCGCGACCGTTGTGCTGGCGGTCTCGGTGCTTGTGTTCGGCCTCGGTGCGGCGGCGTTGCTGCGGGCCTCGCACGATCAATTCGCCAATCTGCCGACCGCACAGGCCTCGCACGAACCGGTTCCGGCCCGCGACCAGCAGGCGCGCCAAATCACGCTGGCACTGCTGCGCGTCGAGATGATGGCCGAACAGTCCGCCGCGGCGAAGCCACCGGCACCGACCGCTCCCGACGCAGCGACTGCCGCGCCGGCGCCCCCGGAAGCAACGCCGGCTGCGCTGCGCGCGGACGCTGTTGCGAGCGACGCGGCGCCAATCGAGCGGCCGGCTGCCAACGACAGCGCCAGCGGTCAGACGTCGCCCGAGACCCTGCTGGTTGTCCAGCCAGTGCCCGCGGAGCCTGCAACCGCGGAGGTGAAACCGATCGTGGCGAGCCATGAGAAGGCCGCCGCTTTGGATCCGGTCGCCGTCGCGGGCTGCATTCCGTCCCTTGCCACGACGGCGCAAACGGCCGAGCGGATCGCCATGCTGGTCGATCAAGCGCCCGCGCGCGCCGACCTCTTGCCGCCGGATCTTCTGGCCTCCGCGGCCGCGACGACGAAGCTCGCGGACATCGGCAAGTCGGCAGTCCATCGTGTCCGGCACGCGCGCCTGCGGCACAAGTGGCGGCGGCACCGGCACTGGGTGAGAGCCCAGGCGCAGCTGGCGCCGTTCGCGGGCCGGCAGCAGGCGCAGCAGACCGATCCGTTTGCCGCCTTTCCGCGCTAGTGGATTCCACTGGCGCGCGGGCTGATCAGGCCCCGCCGGTTGCGATCGGCGGACCGTCGGGCAATCCCCATTCCGACCACGATCCGTCATAGAGCGCCGAGCCGCGCACGCCGAGGCGATAGAGCGCGAGCGTCAGCACCGCGGCGGAGACGCCGGATCCGCAGGTCGTTACCACCGGGCGCTGCAGATCGAGGCCTTCGCGGCCAAACAGCGCCCGCAGTTCGTCGACCGGCTTCATCAGGCCGGTCTTGGCGTCGTACATCTCGGACGACGGCAGGCTCAGGCTCGACGGGATGTGGCCGACGCGCAGGCCGGGCCGCGGCTCGGCGACGCTGCCCTCGAAGCGGTTGCGCGCGCGGGCATCGATCAGTTGCTCGCGGCGCGATGCGAGATTGTCGACCAGCTGCGCCTTGCTGCGAACGAAAGCCGGGTCGAACCTGGCCGTGAAGCGCCCCGGCTTTGGCGATGCGGGTCCGGATTGCAGCGCGCGCCCCTCGGCGCGCCACTTCTGCAGGCCGCCGTCCAGGACTTTGACGTTGCGGTGGCCGAAGCTCAAAAACATCCACCAGGCGCGGGGCGCCGCGACCCAGTTGCCGGCGTCGTGGGCGATCACCAGGTTGTCGCTCGAGATCCCGAGCGCCGCGACATCGCGCGCGAACTGCTGCTCGCCTGGAAACATGTGCGGCAGCGGGCTGTCGTGATCGGAGATCGCCTCGACGTTGAAGAACACCGCGCCCGGAATGTGCGCGGCGAGATAGTCGTCGGCAGGCAACGGCAGCACGCCGGGCATCTTGAAGGACGCGTCGATGACGCGAAGGCTCGGGTCGTCGAGGTGGCTTGCCAGCCATTCGGTCGAGACCAATGGATCGTCCGGTGTCATGGGCGGGTTTCCAGTCGTGTCAGGTGGTGCTGTCGGTACGGGGCGGGAGCTTTTCGATCGGGCCGCCGGCGTCGCGCCAGGCCGCGAAGCCGCCGCCGATATGGGCGACCGGCTTCAGCCCCATGTCCTGCGCGGTCTTGGCGGCAAGCGCGGAACGCCAGCCTCCGGCGCAGTGAAAGATGAATGTCTTGTCCTGCTGGAAAATCGGCTTGGCATACGGGCTTTCCGGATCGATCCAGAATTCGAGCATGCCGCGCGGGCAGGCAAAGGCGCCGGGAATGCGGCCTTCGCGCTCGATTTCGCGGGGATCGCGCAGATCGACGATGACGACATCGTCGCGCCTGGCGGCTTCGATCGCGTCAGCCGCGCTGACGGTCTCGATCACGTCATTGGCTTCTTCGAGCAGGCGCTTGTAGCCGCGGTGAATGGTCTGGGGCATGACCGGCAACCTCCATGGGAATCCGTCGTTGCGTGTTGGCAGTGGTCTTGGCCGCGGCGATGGGGCAGCCCGATGCATCCGCTCCGCGCGGGGCTATAGCCTGGGCTAGCGAATCAGTTCCTTCATCGCGCCGTCGAGGCCTTCGAGCGTCAGGGGATACATCCGCTCGGCCATCAGGCGGCGCAGGATCGTGGTGGACTCCGAATAGTCCCAGTGCTTCTGCGCGACAGGATTGAGCCACACCGCGTGCGGATAGGTCCGCGTCACCCGCTCCATCCACACCGCCCCGGCCTCCTCGTTGACGTGCTCGACCGACCCGCCCGGCACCACGATCTCGTACGGGCTCATCGACGCGTCGCCGACGAACACGACCTTGTAGTCGTGCGGATACTTGTGAAGGATATCCCAGGTCGGGGTGCGGTCGGTGAAACGCCGGCGGTTCGACTTCCACACGCCCTCATAGAGGCAGTTGTGGAAGTAGAAATACTCCATGTGCTTGAACTCGGTCTTCGCCGCCGAGAACAGCTCCTCGACCTGCGCGACGTGGGAATCCATCGAACCGCCGATGTCGAAGAAGATCAGAACCTTGACCGCATTGCGCCGCTCCGGACGCATGTGCACGTCGAGATAGCCGTGATTGGCCGTCTCCCGGATGGTGGTGTCGAGGTCGAGCTCGTCCGGGGCGCCGGTGCGCGCGAACTTGCGCAGCCGCCGCAGCGCCACCTTGATGTTGCGGATGCCCAGCTCTACGTTGCCGTCGAGATCCTTGAATTCACGGCGATCCCAGACCTTCACCGCGCGGAAGTTGCGGTTCTTGTCCTGGCCGATGCGAATGCCCTCGGGGTTGTAGCCGTGCGCGCCGAACGGCGACGTGCCGCCGGTTCCAATCCATTTGTTGCCGCCCTGATGACGCTCCTTCTGCTCCTTCAGGCGCTCGCGCAGCGTCTCCATGAGCTTGTCCCAGCCCATGGCCTCGATCTGCTTCTTCTCTTCCTCGGTGAGATATTTCTCGGCGAGTTTCTTCAGCCACTCCGCCGGAATGTCGGCCTTCTCCATCGCGTCGAGCAGGCTCTCGAGCCCCTTGAAGGTGGCGCCGAAGACGCGGTCGAACTTGTCCAGATTGCGCTCGTCCTTGACCAGCGCGGCGCGCGACAAATAGTAGAAATTCTCCACCGACTGGTCGGCCAGATCGGCATCCAGCGCCTCGACCAGGGTCAGGTACTCGCGCAGCGTGACGGGGACCTGGGCGTCGCGCAGGGCCGTGAAAAATTGCAGGAACATGTCCGGAAGGTTGCGCGCGATCGGCCCGGCGTCAAGGTCCACCCGCAACAAAATCGTGCCCCGGATCCACGGTCAGAACAGGCATGTTTTTGGGGCGCGGCGGACCGCGCGGTCTGGACCGGCCGGGTTTTTCCACTACAGTTGTCGCGCGGCGGGGCGCCGCGGCGACCGAGAACAGGCGGCCCGTCGCACCAATAAACGGGGGAGACATCAAGTGGGAATCATTATCTGGCTGATCGTCGGAGCGATCGCGGGCTGGCTCGCGGGGCTTATCGTCAAGGGCGCGGGCTTCGGCCTGATCGGCAACATCATCGTCGGCATCGTCGGTGCCGTGGTGGCGGGCTACGTGCTGCCGCTCTTGGGCGTTCATCTCGCCGCCGGCTTTGCCGGCGAAGTGATCGATGCCGCGATCGGCGGCGTCATCGTTCTCGTCATCCTGTCGCTGATCAGGCGCGCGTGACGAACAACTTCAATTTCAATCGGACGGCCGCCACGATGGCGGTCGTCCATCCCGCCACGTTGGCGGAATCC
>JBKQQE010000600.1:0-6433 GCA_052326245.1 Xanthobacteraceae bacterium
GAGATCCTGAGCTCCGCCAGCGCCGCGCGGGCTTCGACGCAGACCTTAAGAACGGGCTTGGTCTCGACGTCCTGGCTCGGTGGCAGCGCCGGAAGGTCGTTGTAGGGGCGGGCAGAGTCGAACGACATGTCGATAAAGCCTCGGTCAATCGACAGATTACTCCAGACATGTCGATGGGATCGACAAATGCCGGAAACATGTTGATGATTCTGGATTCTATCGACATATATGCTTCCGCGCAACCCGATTATACAAAGTCGAAAGTTATCATAAAACGGTCGTTTGTAAGCGCTTCCGAGTTTCAGTGTGGCGTTGGATGGCGCTTAGCCAACGGATTAAGAGGCAAAATCTAGGTCTCTGGACGATTAAGACAATAAAAGCAATTTCAGTTGCTTAGGCGCCCTCTGGTTGCGCAATCCCAGCTTCCAGACCAGTTGCTTTGCTCCTGCGTGACGGCCCCGCCGCGATGAGCAAATAGACCGCGGGCAAGACGAACAACGTGAACAGCGTGCCGATGGATAGGCCGCTGGCGATCACCAGCCCCATGTTGAACCTCGACACCGCGCCGGCGCCGCTGGCGATGATCAGCGGGATTACGCCGAGCACCATCGCCGCCGTCGTCATCAGGATTGGCCGCAGGCGAATGGCCGCCGCCTGCTCGATCGCCTCGCGTTTCGAGAATCCGCGCTGCCGCAGATCATTGGCGAATTCGACGATGAGAATGCCATGTTTGCTGATGAGGCCCATCAGCGTCACAAGTCCCACCTGGGTATAGATGTTTAGCGTAGCGCCACCCACGCCCACGCTGATGAAGATCAGCGCGCCGGCGATGGACATCGGAACCGACACCAATATGATCAGCGGATCGCGAAAACTTTCGAAGAGAGCGGCCAGAGACAGATAGATCACGATCAGCGCAAATCCGAAGGTCAGCACAAAGCCGCTGGATTCCTGCACATATTGACGTGACAACCCGCCATAATCGACGGAATAGCCGAGCGGCAGCTGTTTGGCGGCAAGACCCTTGAGATAGTTCAGCGCGTCGGCCTGCGCCACGCCCGGCATGACGACGCCTTGCAGCGTGGCGCTGTTCAATTGCTGAAAATGGTTGAGCGATTCGGGAACCACCTTGGTGGTGATATGCGCGATGGTCGACAGCGGCACCGGGACGCCGTTGACGCTGGCGATGTAATAGTCGAGCAATTGCTGGGCATTGAGTCGCGAGCGCTGCTGGACCTGCGGAATCACCTTATAGGAGCGTTGGTCGAGGCTGAAATAGTTTACATAACCGCCGCCGAGCATCGCGGTGAGCGCGCTGCCGACGTCGCTCATCTTCAACCCCAGTTGCGCCGCCTTGCTGCGATCGATTTCCACCGTGGATTGCGGATTGTCGATCTTGAGATCCGTATCGAGAAAGATGAACATGCCGCTCCGGTTGGCTTCCTGCAACATTTCCTGGGCGACGACATTCAGGCGATCGAACGGTTCGGTCGAGGTCACCACGAATTGCGTGGGAAGTCCCTGACTGCCCGGCAGCGGCGGCATCTGGAACGCGGCGATCCGCGCGCCGGCGATCGCCGCGACCTGGCGTTGAATGACCGGTTGCAGCTCTATCGTCGTTTTGGAACGCTCGTCCCACGGTTTGAACACCATCCCGGCGACGGATTGACCGGGCATGTCGAGCTGGAACACATGCGCCATCTCCGGGTGTTCGGCGAAGGCCGCATAGACTTGCCTCGAGTAAATGAGCTTTTGCTCCAGCGTCGCATTGGGCGCCGGCGAGGAGGAGGTGATGATAATGCCCTGGTCCTCCTGGGGCGCAAGTTCGCTTCCCGCCTCCTCATAAAGGAAATAGATGCTGGTCAGCACGATCAGCGAGAACACCGTCGTCACCGGCAATGTGTCGAGGCTGCTGTGCAGCGCGCGCTGGTATAGGCGCAGCAGAGCGTCGAAGGCGCTGTCGATAAATTCCGACAGGCGATCTTGCCAACCGTGGCGGTCGGGAGTGTGCGCGATGAGCAGGCGCGAACTCATCATTGGCGAGAGTGTTAGCGCGACAATAGCCGATACGGTGACGGCGCCGACCAGCGTGAAGGCGAATTCGGTGAACAGCGCTCCGGTCAGCCCGCTCTGGAAGCCTATCGGCACATAGACCGCGATCAGCACGATGGTCATGGCGATGATCGGGCCGCCGAGTTCGCGCGCCGCTTGCGTGGCGGCGGCGGTCGGCGTCAACCCCTCGGCAAGATGCCTATTGACGTTCTCGACCACGATGATCGCGTCGTCGACCACCAGGCCGATCGCCAGGACCAGGGCCAGTAGCGTGAGCAGATTGATGGAGAAGCCGAAGATCAGCATCATCGTAAAGGCGCCGATCAGCGACAGCGGGATCGCCACGGTCGGGATCAACACCGAGCGGATCGAGCCCAGAAACGCGAACACCACCAAAGTCACGATCGCCAGCGCCTCGAACAGGCTCCACACCACCTCGCGGATCGAACTGTTGACGAAGGATGTGGCGTCGTAGACGATCGCCCCGGTCAAGCCTTGCGGCAATTGCGCTTGAATGTCTGGAAAGAGTTTTCGCACGCCGGCGATCACGTCGAGCAGATTCGCGGCGGGCGCGATCTGAATGCCAAGATAGACCGCCTGTTTGCCATCGAAGCCGACCTGGCTCTCATAATCATCGGCGCCGAGCACGACATTGGCGACGTCCTTGAGCCGCACGATCGCGCCCCCGGACTGTTTGAGCACCAACTCGGCAAATTGCTCGGCGGTGTGCAGATTGGTGGAGGCCGTGAGATTGACCTGCACCATCTGGCCCTTGGTGGCGCCGAGGCCGGAGATGAAGTCGTTTTGACTCAGCGCCGTGAAGACGTCGGCCCCGGTCAATCCATAGGCGGCGAGTTTCATAGGGTCGAACCAGGCGCGCAAGGCGAAATTCTGCGCGCCGAGAATTTCGGCGGTTTGCACTCCTTGCACCGCCTGCAGTTTGGGCTGAACAACGCGCACCAGATAGTCGGTTATCTTGTTGCGGCTCAGCACGGTGCTGTCGAAGGCGAGGTACATCGCGTCGACGGTCTGGCCAACCTTGACGGTGAGTTGCGGTTGCAGAGTGCCGTTCGGCAACTGGTTCAGGACCGAGCTGATCTTTGTGTTGATCTCGGTCAGCGCCTTGTCGGCGTCGTAGTTCAAGCGAAGATACACCGTGATCGTGCTGACGCCGCTCTGGCTCGTCGAGCTCATGTAATCTATGCCATTCGCCTGGGCGATGGCGTTTTCCAGAGGCGTGGTGATGAAGCCGGCGACGACGTCGGGGTCCGCGCCATAGAAGACTGTCGTCACCGCCACGACCGCGTTTTGCGTTCGCGGATATTGCAAAACCGGCAATGCGCCGAGCGCGCGCAGGCCGAGCACCAGGATCATGAGACTGACGACGCTCGCGAGCACCGGGCGGCGGATGAAAATATCGGTGAAATTCATAATTGGCGTCCGAGCTACCGGTCGACCGGTTGGGGATTGGGGTCATTCAGCGGCTGCACCGCGTTGTTGACCACGAGCGGCGTGTCGTTGCGCAATTTCATCTGGCCCGCCGTGACGACGGTGTCACCTTCCTTCACGCCGCTAAGGATCGAAACCTGGTCGCCTCTGGTTTCGCCCGTGGTCACGAAGGTCTGGCGGGCGACAAGTTGCGGCTTGCCGGCGGCGTCCTTCCCCTTTTCCTCCACCACAAATACGATATTGCCGTATGAGTTATAGGCGATCGCCGTTTGCGGCAACGTGACGAGCCGCTGGGCCGATCCGACGTCGATGTCGACGGTGGCGAACATGCCGGGCAGCAGCCGACTGTCGGGATTATTAAAGGTGGCGCGAATTTGGACGTTGCGCGTGGCGACGTCGATCAAAGAGTTTATGGCCGAGATCGCGCCATCGAAGCCATGGCCGGGATAGGCGTCGACCTTCGCAGCCACATGTTGGCCGACTTTTATCTGCGCCAGCGCCTGCTCGGGCAGGAAGAAGTCGACATAGATCGGGTCGAGCTGCTGCAACGTCACAACCGTGGTTCCGGCGGCGAGAAATTGTCCCAGATCCACCTGACGGATCCCCAGCCGCCCAGAGAAGGGCGCCTTGATCGATTTGTAATCCACCAGAGCCTGCTGCTGGGCGACCTGCGCCTCGTCGTTTTTGAGGGTCCATTTGTCCGTATCGATCGTCTGCTCGCTGATCGCCTTGGTCTTCACCAGCCTTTGGTCTCGCTCAAAGGTGAGTCTGGCGAGTTCGGTTGTCGCCTTGAGCGCCTCCAGATGCGCAATGTCGTCGTCGGCGGTCAGGTCGACCAAAGGCGTTCCGTGTCTGACATCGGCGCCCGATTCGAAGTGGATGGCGGAGACGATGCCCGATATCTGCGAGCTGAGGTTGGCGCCGTTGACCGCGCGCGCGCTGCCGACGGCTTCGAGCCTGGGCTGCCATAGGGCCAATGTGACGACGGCGGTTGATACGGCCTGTGGCGGATTGGATTGCGCGGCCATGATCTGCGAGATCATTCTCGCCTTGAAAGCCAGAAATCCGAAGACCGCGCCGAATGTCAAGGTAACCGAAATCAGCATGATAACCATGCGCTTGCGCATCATGCTCGCTCCGAAAGCTTTTCATCGACAGCGACCCCTGAGGATCGCCATATATGGCTCCCGGCCCATTCGCGCACGCGGATGGTCAGGATATCGACAAGATCGGGATGTCCATGACGCTGCGGACCAAATACAATAAGCATCTATCTGCAAGCCCGCTCCGAAACGCGAAACCCAAGCTGACTCTGCCGGGATCGTTCGTCCGTGACATTATTCTTTAAGATTAACAAGATGCTTCCGGGAGGATCTTGAACGATTTCTCACACCCAAATGTTTACTCGCACAGCCGAACTCAAAATGCCGCGAGTTTTCCTCGCTAGCGGCGCTCACAACCCCGCCGCCTTGGTCAGATTGACTTTGAAGCGGTCGCGCTTGCGCTGATATCTCCGGGTCATTTCGGCGCTGGCGTGGCCGAGATGGCGCTGCACATGGGCTTCGTCGATCTGCGCCGAGCTGGCGAGGCCGGCGCGCAGCGAGTGGCCGGAAAACGCCAGCTTTCTTTCACCCTCGCTGAGATCGCCGCGGATGCCGGCGGCCAGCGCGGTTTTTTGCACCAGCCGCGCGACATGCTTGTCGGTCAGCCGCTGCGCGGTGACGCCCGCGTTCTTTTGGGTGACGCGGCGAAACAGCGGGCCGTGATTGACGCGGCCGAGCCGCATCCAGGTCTCCAGCATGGCGACCGGGCAGGTGAGGGGACTGGAGCCGCGGCCGATCTCCACCTCGCGCCAGCCGGTCTTGCCATTGATGGTGAGCAACAGACCGCCTTCGTTTCCAGCTCTCGAAACATCGGAGCCGTCTTGGTTTTCAGCGCGGGAGGCGTCTCCGCCTCCGTCTTTTGTGGCGTCCGCGGCCCGCTTGGCGGCGGCAAAGATTTCGATCCAGCCGGTTGCGTCGTCGCTCTGGTCGGGGCCGCAATCGAGGCCGGTGATTTCCGAGCGGCGCAACCCGCCGGCGAAGCCGATCGCCAGAATGGCGCGGTCGCGCAATCCGCGCAGATCGTTTTCGAGGGTCGCCAGCATCGCCAGCAGATCGTCGGCGAAAATGGCTTCCTTCTGCAGGGGCGGCCGGCCATGGGCGCGGCGAATGCCGGCCAAAACGGTGGCGATATGGCGGTCCTGCGCATCGAGCGGCGCGCCCAATTGCCGATAATGCCAACAAATCCCCGCCAGCCGGCGCTCCAGCGAGGCGACGCTCATTGGCGTGCTCCGGCCGGCTCCGGCGGCGCAGGCGGCCAGATACAGCCCGACGGTCTGCGGATCCGCGGACAGGGCGTCAAAACCCTGGCGGCGCAGCCAGGAAGCAAACTGCCGCCAGTCGGACTGATAGGCGCGCTGGGTGTTTTCGGAACGGGCGTTGCGGGCGTAGCCTTTAGCCTTGTCGGCGAGCGCGTCGAGCTGCGGGGAAGTGGAGCGCGGCGGCATCGCCAACGCCGCCTTGGGGGCTCGCGCCGGGCCGCCGTCGGCTTGGTCCGGCGGATCCTGACGGGTCGGCAAGGCTTCGAGGGGGTCGTTGTCAGCTGACCGTTTTTCATGAGACTGCCGACTGTGAATTTTCAAGGATTTAGGCGATTCGGGTTTCATGAGACCGAGTCGGATTTGGTGAGACTGGACTGTCACGTGATTCGGATATCGTGAGACTACCTCGAAACGTCGTTTCGGTGATGACCATGGAGCGTGATCAGGCCGAAGACCTGGAATGGCAGGGCGCGCTTGCCCGGGCGGAGACGCTTCGTCGTTTGTCACCGCGTCCAAGCGCGTCCGAAATCGCCGACGCCATGGCAGAATTTTCGATCAGCCGGGCGACGC
>JBKQQE010000601.1:0-15177 GCA_052326245.1 Xanthobacteraceae bacterium
GGAGCACGGCATCATGAAGCCGGTGGACGAGGCCATCGTCGGCAAGACCGCCGCCGAACTCGCTGCCGACCAGCTGGCCGCGCTGTCGGCCTGAGGCATCACAACCCCGGCCCCTCCTGCGAGGGGCCGGACCCTCTCCCGCAATCGGATAAGCGAGGACAACCAAAATGAGTTTATCGAAGACGCAGAGCGTTGCGGAGATCAAGGCCCGCAACAAGGAACTGATCCAGGAGGTGCTGGCGGTCTATCCGGAGAAAACCGCCAAGCGCCGCGCCAAGCATCTGAACGTCCATGAAGCGGGCAAGTCCGATTGCGGGGTGAAGTCGAACATCAAGTCGGTCCCGGGCGTGATGACCATCCGGGGCTGCGCCTACGCCGGCTCGAAGGGCGTGGTGTGGGGTCCGATCAAGGACATGATCCACATCAGCCACGGACCGGTGGGTTGCGGCCAGTATTCCTGGGGCGCGCGCCGCAACTACTACATCGGCACCACGGGCATCGACACCTTCGTGACCATGCAGTTCACGTCCGACTTCCAGGAAAAGGACATCGTCTTCGGCGGCGACAAGAAGCTCGCCAAGATCATGGACGAGATCCAGGAGCTGTTTCCCCTCAACAACGGCATCACGGTGCAGTCGGAATGCCCGATCGGCCTGATCGGCGACGATATCGAAGCCGTTTCCAAGTCTAAATCGAAGGAATACGACGGCAAGCCGATCATTCCGGTGCGTTGCGAAGGCTTTCGCGGGGTGTCGCAGTCGCTCGGCCACCACATCGCCAACGACGCGATCAGGGACTGGGTGTTCGACAAGATTCCGGCCGAGGCGGCGGCGAAGTTCGAGAGCACGCCCTACGACGTCGCCATCATCGGCGACTACAACATCGGCGGCGATGCCTGGTCGTCGCGGATCCTGATTGAGGAAATGGGCCTGCGGGTGATCGCCCAGTGGTCGGGCGACGGCAGCCTGGCCGAGCTGGAAGCGACGCCGAAGGCGAAGCTCAACGTCCTGCACTGCTACCGCTCGATGAACTACATCTCGCGGCACATGGAAGAGAAGTACGGGATTCCATGGTGCGAGTACAATTTCTTCGGGCCGAGCAAGATCGCCGAGTCGCTGCGCAAGATCGCCGGCTTCTTCGACGACAAGATCAAGGAAGGCGCCGAGCGCGTCATCGCCAAGTACCAGCCGCTGATGGATGCGGTGATTGCGAAATACCGGCCGCGCCTCGAAGGCAAGACGGTGATGCTGTTCGTCGGCGGACTTCGGCCGCGCCACGTGATCGGCGCCTACGAGGACCTCGGCATGGAGGTGGTCGGCACCGGCTACGAGTTTGGCCACAACGACGACTACCAGCGCACCGCGCAGCACTACGTCAAGGACGGCACGCTGATCTACGACGACGTGACGGGCTACGAGTTCGAGAAGTTCGTCGAGAAGGTGCAGCCCGATCTCGTCGGCTCGGGCATCAAGGAGAAGTACGTATTCCAGAAGATGGGTGTGCCGTTCCGGCAGATGCACTCCTGGGACTATTCCGGCCCGTACCACGGCTATGACGGTTTCGCGATCTTCGCGCGCGACATGGACATGGCCATCAACTCGCCGATCTGGAAGAAGACCAGGGCGCCCTGGAAGGAAGCTCCCAGGTCGACGCTGATGGCTGCGGAATAAACCGATCGCTCCGGCTCTCTCCAATCGGGAGAGAGTCGGGGAGCGAGATCGACCCACGAGATTTGAAAAGGTGCGACCATGACGCAGAATGCAGACCACGTGCTCGATCATTTCGAGCTGTTCCGCGGCCCGGAATACCAGCAGATGCTGGCGGACAAGAAGAAGCTGTTCGAAAATCCGCGCGATCCCGCCGAGGTCGAGCGCGTGCGCGAATGGGCCAAGACCCCTGAATACCGCGAGAAGAATTTCGCCCGCGAAGCGCTGACGGTGAATCCGGCCAAGGCCTGCCAGCCGCTGGGCGCGGTGTTCGCCGCGGTCGGCTTCGAGGGGACCATTCCCTTCGTGCACGGCTCGCAGGGCTGCGTCGCCTACTACCGCAGCCACCTGTCGCGGCATTTCAAGGAACCGAGTTCCTGCGTGTCGTCGTCGATGACGGAAGACGCCGCGGTGTTCGGCGGCCTCAACAACATGATAGACGGCCTGGCCAACACCTACGCCATGTACAAGCCGAAGATGATCGCCGTCTCCACCACCTGCATGGCCGAAGTCATCGGCGACGACCTCAACGCCTTCATCACGACCGCGAAGGAGAAGGGCTCGGTGCCGGCGGAATACGACGTGCCGTTCGCCCACACGCCGGCCTTCGTCGGCAGCCACGTCACCGGCTACGACAATACCCTGAAGGGCATTCTCGAGCATTTCTGGGACGGCAAGGCCGGCACCGAGCCGAAGCTCGAGCGCCAGCCGAACGAGAAGATCAACTTCATCGGCGGATTCGACGGCTATACCGTCGGCAACACCCGCGAGATTAAGCGCATCTTCAACCTGATGGGAATCGAGCACACCATTCTCGCCGACAACAGCGACGTGTTCGACACGCCGACCGACGGCGAGTTCCGGATGTATGACGGCGGCACCACGCTGGTTGACGCGGCGAACGCGGTTCACGCCAAGGCGACGATCTCGATGCAGCAGTATTCCACCGAGAAGACGCTGCCGTTCATCGCCGGTCACGGCCAGGAAGTGGTCGCCTTCAATCACCCGGTCGGGGTGGCGGCGACCGACGAATTCCTGATGGCGCTGTCACGGATTTCCGGCAAGGAGATCCCGGACGCGCTGACCCGCGAGCGCGGCCGCCTGGTCGACGCGATGGCCGACTCCGGCGCGCATATCCACGGCAAGAAATTCGCGATCTACGGTGATCCGGACCTCTGCTATGGCTTGGCCGCGTTCCTGCTCGAGCTCGGCGCCGAACCGACCCATGTGCTGGCGACCAACGGCAACAAGGCATGGGCGGAGAAGATGGAGGCGCTGTTCGCCAGCTCGCCGTTCGGCAAGAACTGCCATGTCTATCCGGGCAAGGATCTGTGGCACATGCGCTCGCTCTTGTTCACCGAGCCGGTGGATTTCCTGATCGGAAACACCTACGGCAAGTATCTCGAGCGCGACACCGGCACGCCGCTGATCCGGATCGGCTTCCCGATCTTCGACCGCCATCATCACCACCGCTACCCGGTCTGGGGCTACCAGGGCGGCATGAACGTGCTGGTGCGCATCCTCGACAAGATCTTCGACGAGATCGACAAGGCAACCAGCGTTCCGTCGAAGACCGACTACAGCTTCGACATCATCCGCTGACAACCGTGGTTGTCCGCCTTCGTCGCCGCACCGGATCGGCGATGAAGGCGGGCGACGATCCGAGGTGCTGCGTAGTCTGCATATCCGGGCATCCCGCTCCGTGGAGAGGAGAGACGAATGAGCTCGCTGTCGGCCACAATCCAGGGCGTCTTCAACGAGCCGGGCTGCAACAAGAACGCCAGTAAATCCGAGGCCGAGCGCAAGAAGGGCTGTACCAAGCAGCTGCAGCCCGGCGGTGCGGCCGGCGGCTGCGCCTTCGACGGCGCCAAGATCGCGCTGCAGCCGCTGACCGATGTCGCGCATTTGACCCACGGCCCGATCGCCTGCGAGGGCAATTCCTGGGACAACCGAGGCGCCAAGTCCTCGGGCTCGGATCTCTGGCGAACGGGCTTCACCACCGACATCAACGAAACCGACATCGTTTTCGGCGGCGAGAAACGGCTGTTCAAGGCGATCCGGGAAATCATCGAGAAATACGATCCGCCGGCGGTCTTCGTCTACCAGACCTGCATTCCGGCCATGACCGGTGACGACATCAACGCGGTCTGCAAGGCGGCGCGGGAGAAGTTCGGCAAGCCGGTGATCCCGGTCAACGCGCCCGGCTTCGTCGGACCGAAGAATCTCGGCAACAAGCTTGCCGGCGAAGCCTTGCTCGATCACGTCATCGGCACCGAGGAGCCGGACTTCACCACGCCGTATGATCTCAACATCATCGGCGAGTACAACCTTTCCGGCGAGTTGTGGCAGGTCAAGCCGCTTCTGGACGAACTCGGGATCCGCATTATCTCCTGCAACTCGGGTGACGGAAAATACCACGAGGTCGCCCGTTCGCACCGCGCCCGCGCGGCGATGATGGTCTGCTCCAAGGCCATGATCAACGTCGCGCGCAAGATGGAGGAGCGCTACGGCATCCCGTTCTTCGAGGGGTCGTTCTACGGCATCGGCGACACCAGCGACTCGCTGCGGGAAATCGCCCGGCTCTTGATCGAGCGCGGGGCGCCGGCAGAGCTGATGACGCGGACCGAGGCCGTGATCGCGCGCGAGGAAGCCCGCGCCTGGGCCGCGATCGCCCCCTACAAGCCGCGCTTTAGCGGCAAGAAGGTGCTGCTGATCACTGGCGGTGTGAAATCCTGGTCCGTGGTCGCCGCCCTGCAGGAGGCCGGCCTCGAGATCGCCGGCACCAGCGTCAAGAAGTCGACCAAGGAGGACAAGGAGCGGATCAAGGAGTTGATGGGCCAGGACGCCCACATGATCGAGGATATGACCCCGCGCGAGATGTATAAGATGCTGAAGGACGCGCGCGCGGACATCATGCTGTCGGGCGGCAAGTCTCAGTTCGTCGCGCTCAAGGCGGCGATGCCCTGGCTCGACATCAACCAGGAGCGCAGCCACGCCTATATGGGATATGTCGGCATGGTGAGGCTGGTCGAGGAGATCGACAAGTCGCTGTTCAATCCGATGTGGGGGCAGTTGCGCCGGCCCGCGCCGTGGGACGCCGGCACCTCCAGCTGGCAGGCCAAGGCGATCGCTCAGATGGATTCCGAGGCGGCGAAAATTGCCGCCGATCCGGCGCTGGCCGAGGCGACGCGTCGCGCCAGGAAGATCTGCCTGTGCAAGACGGTCGATCTTGGCACCATCGAGGATGCGATCCGCGCGCGCGGCCTGACCACGGTCGATGAAGTCAAGGACGTTACCAACGCCTCGGGCGGGTGCAGCGCCTGCACCACGCGCATCAAGGATATCCTGGCGGCGATGCCGCCGGCGGCCCTTCCCATGCTTGACGCGGCGGAGTAGGGGGCCATGGCGACCGTCACTCATGGCAAGAAGGCTTGCGCGGTCAACCCGCTGAAGATGAGCCAGCCGATCGGCGGTGCGTTCGCGTTCATGGGGTTGCGCGGGGCGATGCCGCTGCTGCACGGCTCCCAGGGCTGCACCTCGTTCGGGCTGACCCTGTTCGTGCGACATTTCAAGGAAGCCGTGCCGCTGCAGACCACGGCGATGAGCGAAGTCGCCACCGTGCTCGGCGGCTACGAGAACGTCGAACAGGCCATCCTCAACATCTACAACCGCACCAAGCCGGAGATCATCGGCATCTGCTCCACCGGGGTCACCGAGACCAAGGGCGACGACGTCGAAGGCTATCTGCGGCTGATCCGGGACAAGCACCCGCAGTTCGCGAACTTTCCGCTGGTCTACGTCTCGACCCCGGACTTCAAGGATGCGTTCCAGGACGGCTGGGAAAAGACCGTGGCGCGCATGGTCGAGGTGCTGGTGAAGGCGCCGGACCCTGCTGCGACCCGCGACCCCGCGCGGGTCAACGTGCTGCCGGGATGCCATCTCACGCCCGGCGACCTCGACGAATTGCGGACGATCTTCGAGGACTTCGGTCTCAAGCCGGCGTTTCTCCCCGACATCGCCGGCTCGCTCGACGGCCATATCCCCGACGAGTTCATGCCGACGACGATTGGCGGCATCGGCGTCGACGAGGTGGCGGCCATGGGCCAGGCGGCCTGGACAATCGCCATCGGCGCGCAGATGCGGCGCGCGGCGGAGGCGCTGCAGGCCAAGGCCGGGGTTCCGTTCCGGCTGTTCGAACGCCTCTGCGGCCTCATCCCGAACGACGAATTCATCGCCTTCCTGAGCGAGATCAGCAGCAGGCCGGTGCCGATGAAGTACCGGCGCCAGCGCGGCCAGCTCGCCGATGCCATGCTCGACGCGCATTTTCACATCGGCGGCCGCAAGCTCGCCATCGGCGCCGAGCCGGACCTGCTGTTCGACCTGGGCGGCATGCTGTCGGACATGGGTGCCAAGGTCAGCGTCGCGGTGACGACGACGCAGTCGCCGGTGCTGGCGCGCATCGACACCGAGGAGGTGCTGATCGGCGACCTGGAGGACCTCGAAAACCTGGCGAAAGCCAGGGGCTGCGATCTGCTGATCACCCATTCACATGGCCGGCAGGCCGCGGCGCGGCTCGGGATTCCATTCCATCGCGCCGGCTTTCCGATGTTCGACCGGCTGGGGGCGGGTCACTGCCTGTCGGTCGGCTATCGCGGCACCCGCGACCTGATCTTCGACATCAGCAACCTCATCATCGCCGATCGCGAGGACCGCCACGAGCCGACGCCGGATACGTGGCGGACCATCGATGACACCACACCCGTCGCGGCCATGCACTGACGCGACCCGAGAGGAAGGACGATGCCATGAAAGTCGCTTTCGCCACCCAGGACCTCAAGCGCGTCGATGCGCATTTCGGCTGGGCGAAGAACATCGCGATCTACGAGCTCGGCCCGCAGGGCCACCGCTTCCTCGAGGCCGTCCAGTTCGACGGCGATCTCAAGGAAGATGGCAACGAGGACAAGCTCGCGCCCAAGATCGAGGCGATCAAGGACTGCGCCATTCTTTATGTTGCGGCCATCGGCGGCTCCGGCGCGGCGCGGGTTGTGGCGAGCAATATCCACCCGATGAAGGTCAACCAGCCCGAGGAGATCTCCGACCTGCTGGCGAAGCTGGGGGACGTGCTGAGGGGCACGCCGCCGCCGTGGCTGCGCAAGGCCATGCTGAAGGACCAGGAACGAACCCTCGATTTCGACGAATAGGGATCCGCATGACCGACGTTGCAGCCGTACTCGAACCCAACCCCGCGGCGGAGATGCCGTTCATCAAGGAGCTCGTCAAGGTATGGCGGGCCCAGGACAGCCATGGTGCATGGGAGGGCAAGCGCGATCTTGATTTGCTCGAGCCCTATATCCTCGACAAGGAGAAGCGGCGGGCGTTGCCGATCATGGGCGATCCGGACCCGGACACGCTCTGGCGGCTGGAGCTGTTCTTCAACGCGGTGGCGCTGTCGATCGAGCGCGCCACCGGCGTGATGGTGTCGCCGATGCTGAAGATGAGCCACGAGGGCTTTGGCCGTATGGTGCTGATCGGCGGCCGGCTGATCGTCGTCAACAAGCAGCTTCGCGACGTGCATCGGTTCGGGTTCGACAACCTGGGCAAGCTCGGCGAGGAAGGCCAGAAATACGTCTCGGCCGGCATCGTGATGATCGAGAAGTATCCCGACGTGGCGAATTATTGAGGTAGCTATGAGTGACGTTGAAACCCTGAAAGCCGAGATCAAGAAGCTGTCTGCCAAGGCGACGCAGGCCAAGATGGACCTGCATGATTTGTCGGAAGAGCTGCCGATCAGCTGGGAAACGATCATGGTCGTCGCGCAACGCGCCCACGACGCCTTTTCCGAACTGGAAAAGAGGCGCGCGGCGCTGAAGACCCTTGAGGCGGCTTAGCGGGAAGGCACCAGAACGATGTCCAATGCAACCCGCGACGGCCGCATTTGGCAGCCGGCCTACCTGCTGGCGATCGATGCTAAGAAGTGCATCGGCTGCGGCCGCTGCTTCAAGGTCTGCGGGCGCAACGTGATGACGCTGAAGGGCCTCAGCGAGGACGGCAACCTGGTCGATCTTGACGATGACGAGGACGACGAGATCGAGAAGAAGATCATGGTCATGCAGGACGACGGCGCCTGCATCGGCTGCGGCGCCTGCGCCCGCGTCTGCCCGACCAACTGCCAGACCCATGCCGCGGCCTGAACCACGGAGCGATCACGGCGACAAAAGTGCCGCCGGCCGTCCGGTGTCGCCATGAGCAAGGCCGTATCCGCCAAATTCGGCATCGGCCAGGTGATCCGGCACCGGATCTACGGCCTGCGCGGCATGGTATTCGACGTCGACGCGGAGTTCATTGACAGCGAGCTGACGCGCGAGACCGTGCTGAACGAGGCGCGGTCGTTCAAGGACCAGCCGTTCTACTACCTGTTCGCCGCGGACGAGGATCACGCCTATATCGCCTACGTCTCCGAGCACGATCTGCTGGCGGATTGCTCCGACGAGCCGGTTCACCATCCCCAGGTCGAAGCGAATTTCGAGCGCGATGGCGCGGGCCTCTACCGATGGCGCGGCTTGAAGCTGCATTAGTGAATCGATCGGTGTCAGTACCGACGAGAGCGGCCAATCCAGTTTTCCAGCGCGAAGCGCGCGCCGCTACTCGATGCCTTGTTCGCGCGCCTTCCACATCGCGGCGATCCGGAACCGTTCGTTGATGGCGGCGGGGCTGGCCAGGATCTCTGCCTCGACCGCCGCGAAGGCGCGCGCGACGGCATCGGCCTCGCCCTGAGTCAGCGTCACCCGTCCGGCCATGTGTGTGGCATCCGGCGCCGCCTTCCAGATTGTGGCCCGGTTCGGATGCTTTCTGACCTCGATCAGTTCGACCGCTTCGAGCTTGCCGTCGAGGCAGATGGCCATGCCGACCACCTCGAGCTTGCGGCCGTCCTGGGTGGTCTTGATCAGTGCCGGCATGGTCAGTCCGTCTCCTGCGCCGCGAGCCAGCTGTAGCCGCCCTGGTCCCAGAGTCGGCCGAGGGCGTGGTCCGATTGCCAGAGTGGATGTTGCCGTCCGATCGCTTCATAGTCGGCCTTGAAACGCGTCGCCTCCTCGCCACGCAGGTGCGCGACGAACAGGTCGGGCTTGGACCGAAGCACAAAGTAGCTGCGATCGGCCGAGGCCAGCAGCTCGAATTCCCGGCCCTCCGCGAGCCGGTCGAGGGGGATCTGAACCTCGCCGATGGCAAACCACTGCTGGTGGAGTGCCGCATTCAGGCCGACCCGCGCTTCGGGATTTGCAAAGCTCATTTTCACCCGATCTTCCTGTCGGCAAGCCGACAACTGTTACCAACGAGACATCGAAACGGTATTCCGCTCTCGGCTTTCGCGCCCCCCGCTAGGCGGTCGGCATAGGGAAGCCGGGCCGCGGTTTGGTGTCGAAATATTCCGGCTGCTCCGGCCAGCTGCGTGCGGGCTCGAACTTGAACGCGGTGATCTTCACCGGCGCGCCCTGCGAGAACGACACCTCGCTGAACTTGATTTCGCGGGCGCCGGAGCCTGCGGAAAAGTCCGCGATGACAGTGCCGTCCGGCTTGCGGGCGCGCGCGAATCCGGGGGTTCCGACGCTGCTCGCAGCTACCGGGTTGGCGACGAATTGCGGGGATTCGAGGCCCTGGTCGGCCGGGCCGAAGGCGGGCGCGGCGAACGTAAACGTTGCCAGCGTGCCGCTGCGTTCGACCGGGTCATCCGCCGAGATCGGCCGCGCGACGGAATAGACCGTCAGGACCGCACCGCCGAGCAGCGTCTTCAGCTCGTCGATGGAACAGGCGGCGAATTCGGTTGTGACATTCATGCCAATCTCCAACACGTCGGGGCGCTGGATCATGAGTTTCAAGTTCTGTGCCAACTCGCCTGGACGGCGCCGGCCCAAGCTTGCGCGAATCTTGCAAGGCCTCAGCCGGCACAAGGGAGGGCCGGATGACGAGCGATGTTGCATATGCAATCTGCCGCATGGACGATATCCCGAGCCGTCAGGCGCGCGGCTTCCAGCTCATGACCGTCGGCGACGACGGCGCCGCGCGACCGTGGTCGATCTTCGTGGTGCGCTGGGGCCGGCAGGTGTTCGGGTACGTCAACCGGTGCCCGCACAACGGGGTGAATCTCGACTGGGAACGCAACCAGTTCTTCGATCCCAACGGCCTCCGCCTGATGTGCGGCAAGCACGGCTCGCAGTTCGAGATCGGCAGCGGCCGCTGCGTCGACGGCCCCTGCAAGGGTGAACGCCTGACTCCGGTGGCCCTGGCGGTGCTCGATGACGATATCTGCGTCACCGGGATCACGCTGGTGGAGGACGACGTGCTTGTTCCTGGCGCCGCCCAGGACGAGGCGTGATCCCGCCGCGCGTTGCGTGGCGGTCTCGCGGCCGCAACGCGCCTCAGACCGGGCGGTTTTCGTTGCGGTTCTTCACCGGCTCCATCCTGGCGAGACCCTCCTCGTAGGAAATGACATCGTATTTGGCGTCCATGCCGATAGCGGCATCGAGCACGTAGTCGAGCTTGCCGCCGGTATCGAGCTTCTTGATGTCGTTTTTGTCGATGCTCAACAGGTCGAGCATCTCCTTCCAGACCGTCGATTCGTCGCAGGGCAGCACGTAGTAGGTGATGCCGCGAAGCGTGACACTGTACTTCGCCAGCAGGTCGACGTTGTTGCAGAACATGAAGTAGGTTCCGCCGGGGCTCAGCAGGCCCTCCAGCACCTCGGATACCGTCTGCAGATATGCGAAGGAATGCAGGTAGCCGACCAGGATCGGAATGGTGCCGTCGCCGTCCTTCACGAAGGTCAGGACCTGCTCCATGGAGAACTCCGGTGGCCGCTTCTCGTCGGCGAGCTGGGTCTGGAATTTCAGCGCAATGTCGCCGCGGAACCCGAACCGACCCGGCTTCTTGGTCGCGCCCTTGAAGACCGCGTTGAGCAGGCGTCCCTCGCGGTCGAGCCGGGCGAGCGGGGTGGTCTCGATGGTCACGGTCTTCTCGAGCGTCGTCATGAAAGTTCTCCGATGTCGTACAAATCGCCGGCGAATCCGCGCCGGCCACCCTCGCTATGCAAGTCTTCTGCCGCCCGGCTCTCGCGGTACGAAGATGCCCTTGCGATGCGAAGATGCGGATGGGTCGCACGATCGCCATCGGCGATCGACAAACCTCGGCCGGCTTTCGATCAATTCAATCGCGTGATGCGCGTAGCGCGAACGCCTCGCCGCGGGACACAATGCGATCCTGTCGCAAACCCGACACGCGTCGGAAACGCAACAGGAGTTCGCGGAAAACGAGAGCCTTATCAGTGAATTGCGGCATGGCATAAGTCTTGCCAGTTGTTGGTCCAGTCCCGAGCGATGAGGTCCAACGATGATCAATCTTACCGATAGCGCCTTGAACGCGGTGCGCACCGCCATCTCGTCGGCGGCCCAGCCCGTCGAAGGGCTGCGCATCATGGTCGAAGCCGGCGGATGCGCCGGGCTCAAATACAATCTGGGTCTCGTCAACGAGGCTGAGCCCGACGACACGGTGATCGAACGCTCTGGCGTCAAGGTGTTCGTCGACGTCAAGAGCCAGCCCTACCTGGAAGGCACCACCGTCGACTTCGTCGTCGCGCTGGAAGGCTCCGGCTTCACCTTCGAGAACCCGAACGCCAAGGCCAGCTGCGGCTGCGGCAAATCGTTCGGCTGACGGGATCGTCGCGGTCACGAAGTTCCTTACCGAAGAGAGATCGAGATCATGCTGGTCGAAACCGAAGTATCCAAAGAGCTGCCGCCCGCCAACACCGAACGCGAGCGCGTGATCAGGGCCGTGATCGACGAGATCCGCCCGGCGCTGCAGCGCGACGGCGGCGATTGCCAGCTGATCGAGATCGACGGCAACAGGGTGATGGTCAAGCTCACCGGCGCATGCGTGTTCTGCAAGCTGAGCGGCGCTACGCTCGAAGGCATCCAGTCGCGGCTGGTGGAGCGGCTCGGCGAACTGGTGCGCCTGATCCCGGTCGCCGGCGCGGCGAACACCATATTGAAGCGGCATTGAAAGAGCGCCCCGTGCGGCCGATCTATCTCGACAACAACGCCACCACGCGCACCGACCCCGCGGTCGTCGCGGCGATGTTGCCGTATTTCTGCGACCAGTTCGGCAACGCCTCCTCGGCGCATGCGTTCGGAAGCGAGGTCGGCGGCGCGGTCAAGCGGGCGCGCAAGAGCCTGCAGCGCCTCGTCGGCGCTGCGTTCGACCACGAGATCGTCTTCACGTCCGGCGGAACCGAGGCCGATAACACCGCGATCCTCTCGGCGCTCGACACCGAGAAGGGTCGCGACGAGATCGTGACCACCGCGGTCGAGCATCCCGCGGTGCTGGCGTTGCTGCGCCACCTCGCGACCACGCGCGGGATCAAGGCGCACCTGATCGGGGTCGACGGGCGGGGCCGGCTGGACATCGACGCCTATCGACGCGCGCTCGGGCCGCGCACGGCCATCGCGTCGGTGATGTGGGCCAACAACGAGACCGGTACGCTGTTTCCGGTAGAAAGCCTCGCCGCGATGGCGCACGCCGCCGGCGCGCTGTTCCACACTGACGCGGTGCAGGCGGTCGGCAAGATCGCTGTCGACCTGAAGGCGACGCAGATCGACATGTTGTCGCTGTCGGGCCACAAGCTGCACGGACCGAAGGGCATTGGTGCGCTCTATTTGCGCAAGGGCACGCGGTTCAGCCCGCTGATCCATGGCGGACCGCAGGAACGGCGGCGCCGCGGCGGCACCGAGAACGTTCCAGCCATCGTCGGATTGGGCATGGCCGCCGAGCTCGCGCTCGCCACGATGACTGAAAATTCCGCCCGCATACGGTCGCTGCGCGACCGCCTCGAGCGCGGGATCATCGACCGGGTAGGGGACTGCGTCGTGGTCGGCGATGGCGAAAATAGGCTGCCGAACACGTCCAACATCGCCTTCGAGCATCTCGATGGTGAGGCGATCCTGCATCATCTGAACCAATCCGGCATAGCCGCGTCGCTGGGCTCGGCCTGCTCGTCGGGATCGATGGAGCCGTCCCATGTGCTGCTCGCCATGAACCTGCCGATGTCGCGCCTGCGCGGCGCCATCCGGTTTTCGCTGTCGCGCGAAAATACCGACGACGAGATCGATCGCGCACTCGCGGCGCTGCTGGACGTCGTCGAGAGGGTGCGGGCAACGTCACCGTCTTGGCGGGCGGGCGCATCCGCCACGTCGAACCATCAACCTCGCATCGCGGAGCTGGCGCTATGAAGATCATGATCCGGCGCTCTCCGGAAACCGGGCTGTCGATTTACGTGCCGAAAAAGGACCTCGAGGAGCCGATCGTCGAGTCGGAATACGAGACGCTGTGGGGCGGCTGGATCCGCATTGCCAATGGCTGGATGCTCGACCTGCCGGCGATGGCGACGGACACGACGCTTCCGATCACGGTGAATGCGCGCAAGCGCGGCGACAGCGAGAACGAGTAGGCGAGGATGAACGCGCCGATTCCCCACATCGATTTCATGGAGAGGGCCGAGGCCGAAGCGGCGCTGGTCGATGTCGCCAGGGGGCTGCGGGCCGGAACCACCGTTCCCTATCTCGGGCCGGGTCTTGCGGATCTCGCCAGGCCGGCCGCCCCGGGCGTACCCATGAACCCGGAAGCGCTGGCGGCCTTCTTTGGTGCCAAGGTGGCGCTGCCGCGCCGCGCCAAGGGCAATGCCTGGGCCGCCGCCCAGCATATTGAAAGCAACAAGCACCGCTCCACGGTCACGGCCCTGATGGCCGAAGCCTTCGCTCCGCCGGTCGAGCCCACGGCGCTGCATCACCATCTCGCTTCGCTGCGCCTGCCGATGATCGTCGACACTTGGTACGATGGCGCCATGCGTACGGCGCTGGCGCCGCGCCAGGACTGGGGCGAGGTCCAGGGCATCACCCGCGCCGGCATCGGCGAAGACCGCTGGTACCGTTTCTACGACGCCGGTGGCGCCGAGACGGATCGCGCGCGGGCGGCCAGCTGGACCACCTTGCTCTACAAGCCCCACGGCAGCATCGCCCCGACCAGGAATTTCATTATTTCCGACGCGGACTATGTCGAGGTGCTGACCGAGATCGACATTCAGACGCCGATCCCGGATGCGGTGAAGGACCGGCGCGCCGATCGCAACTTCGTCTTCATCGGCTGTCGCTTCAACGATCAGCTGCTGAGAACCTACGCCCGGCAGATCACCAAGCGCTCGGCGGGGCTGCACTATGCGATCGTCGATCCGGAAGCTCTGTCCAGGAACGAACTTCGCTTCCTGATCAGCCAGGGCCTGATGCCGATCGCCGTTCCGCTGCAGCGCGCCGTCGAGGTGCTGCTGTCTGCGGCTTGATATCGGTTCGCCCGTCCGTCGTTGAAAGAATCCCGAGTCGTCACGCCTCCGCTCCGCGCTGCCATGCCGCGGCCGTGGCTCGTTTCCGTCCCTCGCAGCCAGAGCCTGTCACGTTTGCAACACTGCGTTGGAAACGGGGAGGCGCGTGTTGGCAACGCGACAGCCGCAGTCGCTGTCCTAACCGGTTGATCTCGCGTTGGAATGCGTTCGCGATGGAGGTGGCACGCGAGTTGCTAATCATTCCTTCGACGAATTCTTCTTCCGTCGAGTGACCTCACGAGGAGCCAGGAACGGCCATGCAGGTGTCAGCACAGCACGAAGCGACCACCGCCGAAAGCGTCGCCCATGTCGAGGAGATCATGCAGACCGTGGCGGAGCACAAGGGCTGCGGCACCAGCGGGGGCAGCGGCAAGGCGAGCTGCGGATCGGCCGCCGGCCAGGGCGACCTGCCAACCGAGATCTGGGAGAAGGTCAAGAACCATCCCTGCTACAGCGAGGAGGCCCACCATCACTATGCCCGCATGCACGTGGCGGTGGCGCCCGCCTGCAACATCCAGTGCAACTACTGCAACCGCAAATACGACTGCGCCAACGAGTCGCGGCCGGGCGTGGTCAGCGAAAAGCTGACCCCCGAGCAGGCGGCCAAGAAGGTGATCGCAGTGGCGTCCACCATTCCGCAGATGACCGTGCTCGGCATCGCCGGCCCCGGCGATCCGCTTGCCAACCCCGCGAAGACCTTCAAGACCTTCGAGCTGATCTCGAAGTCCGCCCCGGACATCAAGCTCTGCCTGTCCACCAACGGGCTGGCGCTGCCAGACCACGTCGACACCATCGCCGCCTTCAACGTCGACCACGTCACAATCACCATCAACATGGTCGATCCTGAAATTGGCGCGAAGATCTATCCGTGGATCTTCTGGAACCACAAGCGCTACACCGGCGTCGAGGCGGCGAAGATCCTCACCGACCGCCAGCTCCAGGGCCTGGAAATGCTCACCGAGCGCGGCATCCTCTGCAAGGTCAACTCGGTGATGATCCCCGGGGTCAACGACCAGCATCTGGTCGAGGTCATCCGCGCGGTGAGATCCCGCG
>JBKQQE010000602.1:0-9393 GCA_052326245.1 Xanthobacteraceae bacterium
TCCTGCAGCCAACCGATCGACATATGGAGTGAACCAAAATCCGATCAGGCGGTTGGCTCTAACGGTTCAGTTCGTTGCACCGGGTAGCTGTTGTTTCAGAGCTTTCTTCTTGACCTTGTCGCGCGCCAGAAACGCAATCCCGATCTGATCCCCAGTGACGCGTATCAGTTTGCAGCGGCGATAAGCGAGGCCGGTCGACGAAAGAAGCAGGAAGAACTCCCGAAGATCCAGTCCTTCAAGAGATCCCTCGATGCGCAGGCGCGCGCCGGTTTGCGATACATCGATCATGATGCAGTGCCGGCGCCAAGTGCCATCGATCCCCATGATGTGAACATGGATGCCGCGTTCGAAATCGACGCGCTCGCTCTTTCTGTCTCCATAGGCCATCGGTACAATCCGATTTTCGCAAATTGAGAAGCGGTGTCAGGCGCTCTTCGCACTTACCTCACGGACCTGCCAAAACCGAAGCAATCGCTGGGCGTTGGGTTTTGGCAATTTGGCGAAATCAGTCTTCAGCTTCTCGTGTGACGCCTTCGGGGCGGCGCCTGATGAAAGCTTGGTAGCCAGAATGGCGCTGACGGTTTCCCATTTCAGATCCGCTACCTTGCAGGGGATCAGCAGGCCGTCATCCCGGGGGCTGTTCATGAGAGGCTTGATAATTTCAAGCGATGCCGATGACAGCAGTGACAGCGCCACGGCCGTCTCTTCATATTTTCTGGCGCACGCGAATTCGAGCAGCGTATTCTCGTCGAGCTCACCCTTCGCCTGCAGCAGCCCGACAAAGGCCTTGGCCGCCTGGAATGCGCGGGGCTTGCTTGTTTCCAGGTCGATTGCGTCTGTCGCCGCGCTCAGAGCTCGGCGCACCTCCTCCTGAAATTCGGGAGGTGAGCAGGCAAGCAGCCGAGATCGAACCGCCTCGGTTGCCCGTAACAGGAGTTTGCGGAGGAGGTCGAGCGGCAGGTCCAGCCGGGAGCCGGTCCTCTCCGCCACCGTGTCGTCAGTCTCGGCCGCCTTCAATAGCGCGGCAATCCCGTGCTCCGAGAACTGCGCGCCGGAATTGCCCGCCACGCTGCGAACGACGGCTTGATTGCCGCGATAGAGGAGGACGTCGGTAACGGCCGTTTCAATCTGCGTCCGCTCCGAAATGGCAAGGAGATGTTGCTGGCCCCTGGTGCTCGCAATTTCGACAAGGTCGGTCGTGGTCAACCGGCTCGAACCGGCCAGGATTGGCCGGGCAATTTCGATTTCGGAATGGTTGGCCAGATTCAGCGTAAGATCGATCGGCGCATTGGCAACCGGCGCGAGGCGTTCGCTGATTTCCGCCAGCGTTCTCGTCTCAATTTTCTCGATCAGTTGAACCAGGACGTCGTCGAAAACGCCGATCTGCGCTTCGTTCAAGCGGTCCGCTTCGCTCAGGAATAGATCGGTGACCTGGCGCAGCATGGCCACGCGTTTTTCCGATGAGCCGCTCCGCAGCGCAGCATCGAGATCATCGAACAACGAGGAGCTGTCGGCATTCTGCACGATCGCACTCCAATTGTTATCGGGCGCCACTGCACGTGTTGCGAGTATTCACGCAGTTCGCGAATGCATCGCATTCACTGGACAATGCGCGTAGAATGCAATCTAATTTACAACGTTCGGTAAATTGCCTGACTGGCCAGGGCCGTCAAAATTATCGTCGGATAATCTATTAATTCAGGTTGGTTTGCGTCGGGGAAGTGGGTTGGGAAGTACAGGGGACGATTATCGGGATACAAATTATCCTACGATACGTGCTGCCGTACGACAGCGGGCTCTCGGCGAGTTTTTGCGCAGGCACCGAGAGCTGGTGGTCGAGCAGGCGGGCACCAAACAGGCTGACGAAAGGAAGCGAAGGACGTCGGGCCTTCGGCGCGAAGAAGTTGCTCAGATGGCCGGGATCAGTTCTGCCTGGTATACGCGGCTAGAGCAGGGGAAGGAGGTTACGCCTTCCAGCGCGGCGCTTGGCCGCATAGCCGAAGCGTTGCGGTTGGTGCCCGCCGAGCGAGCTTACCTTTTCCTCTTGGCCGGACGGATTGATCCGAACGATGCCTTGAGCTTCACCGACAAGCCGGCTAGCAAAACAATTGAAAGCTGCGTTCTTTCCATTTCGTATCCAGCCGTTGTGTTTGACAAATACTGGACGCCGCTATTCTGGAATGTCGAATTTGAAAATCTGTTCTCTTCCTGGCTGAAGGGCTCCGAAGCAAACTTGCTGCGTTATGTATTCCTTGATTTAAATGCTAAAACGTTCGTCGTCGACTGGGAAGCTCAAGCGCGCCGCCTTCTCGCGGAGTTTCGCGCTGATTTCGGCAAGCATATTGATGATCCAAAGATGCTTGAGCTGGTCCGCGGATTAAGCGAGGAGTCGGAGCTCTTTCGGCGGGTTTGGAAAGATCAGCGAGTTTTGTTTCGTGAGGGGATCAAAAAGTCCTTCAATCATCCTCAATCGGGTTTGCGTAGCTATTGTTTCACAACCTTTTTTGCTGCCGCTGACCCGGCTCTCAAGCTGGTCATCTTGAAGCCGTGCAATTAGGAACGATCGCGCGGTTCAGGCATACTAACACATGTTATCCTAGGATGAAGTGGCGCACATTGCGCGCATGACGATAGCCGCAGCTGTGGCTGGACTTTGATAATAATTCAACGAAACCTTCAGGAAATTCTGCGATGTTGACTGCCGAGCCCAGGTCATGGAGGCGCAGTGATGTATCCGCGACGGTTCGCGCGTGTTCGGCCTACGGGCAGAATTTCCGACGCGGCCAAATTGATCGTTGACCCGAAAGCTCCCGTTGTTGACTGCAGAGTTGTGGACTATTCCCCTGGAGGGGCCTGCCTCGAGGTGTGGGCGCGGATCAACTTGCCCGATCGATTTGAGTTGCTGTTCGGCGGCACCAAGAAGCGTTGCCGGGTCGTTTGGAGGGCCGGCGGACGTCTGGGTGTCACGTTTTAGCGACTTGTATTTCTCGATGTTTCGTGTTTGCCGACCGGACGCTGAACGCGTCTGCGTATATTTCGAACCCACATCCTTGAAGGGACAAGCGCGGATTTCCGCGATTACCGGCCGCCGTGCTGGACGATCAGCACCAGCAGCAGCGCCAGCGCCAAGAGCAGCGACAGCGCCTTCCAGAACAGCAGCGGATTGCGCTCGATCAGCGGCGCCGGCGCGGCGTCGAGCAGCGCCGCGTTGGGATGATGCAGGTCGTGGACGAATTCCGACAGCTCCGCGTAGCGTATGCGCGGGTCGGGGTGCACCGCCTTTTTCAGCACGGCGTCGATCCAGGCGGGAGCGTCGCGGGCGTCGTCCAGCACCGAGCGGTATCTCGCCTTGCGCTGTTGCGCCGACGTCCTGGCCTTGGCCATTTCGGTGCCATAGGGCAGCCGTCCCGTCAGCATCTGGTAGGTGATGACGCCGAGCGAGAAGATGTCGGAGGCGGTGGTGGCGGTCTCGCCGATGAAATATTCCGGCGCGGTGTACTGCACGGTGCCGAGGATCGCGCCGGCGTCGACGGCGGGGGCGGCTTCGACCACGCCGGCCACCCGCGTCGCGCCGAAATCGATGATCTTCACCGTCCCGGTCTTGTCGATCATGATGTTGTCCGGCCGCAGGTCCTGGTGCAGCATGTCCTTGCGGTGGAACGCCTGCAGCCCGCGCGCGATCTGCCCGACGATGCCGCGCACGGTGACGATGTCGGGCTTCGGGTTGTCGATCATCCATTGCGCCAGCGTCTGGCCGTCGACGAACTCCGTGACCAGATAGAGGAAATTGCGCCGCCGCGTCTGCGGGCGGGGTTTCAGCACGTGGGCGCTGTTGATGCGCCGCGCCACCCATTCCTCCATCGCGAAGCGCTTCAGGTAGGCTTCGTCGTCGCGCAGGTCGATCGACGGAATCTTGACGGCGACCAGGCCATCGTCGTCGGGCTCGACCGCGAGATAGAGATGGCTGCGGCTGGAGGAATGCAGCGGACGGACGATCCGGTAGCCGTCGAACAGCATCCGCGGCTCCAGCAGCGGCGGCAGCGGCAGGTCGACCGGCCGGCCGACGATGTCGCGGGCGCCGGAGTCGGGCAGCTGGTCGATCCGCACGATCTGGATCGTCAGGTTGTCGGGGCTGCCGCGCCGCGACGCCTCGGCGGTGATGGCGCGCGCGGCGCGGTCGAGGTCGGCGGCGTGGTCGCGGATGGCATCGACCATGAACCGCGCGCCGACATATTCGGCGACGCCGTCGGTGGCGAGCACGAAGACGTCGCCCTTTTGCAGCGCGATCGCCTGGTAGTCGATCTCGATCTGCGGGTTCATCCCCAGCGCGCGCCCGAGATAGATCTGCTCGGCGGAGACGACGATGCGATGGTCCTCGGTGAGCTGTTCGAGGCTGTTGCCGGTGACGCGGCTGACCCGGGCGTCGCCGATATGGAAGATGTGCGCGGTCGCCGATTTCAGGATCAGGACGCTCAGCGTGCAGACATAGCCCTTGTCCCGGTCGTAGGCGTGCAGGCTTCGCCGCGACTGCGAATGCAGCCAGGAATTGGTCGCGGCGATGACGCGCTGCGCCGAGGTCTTCACCGACCATGCCTCGGAGGTGCAGTAGTAGTCGGTGAGAAAGCTCTTCACCGCGGATTCGCTCGCCTCCCGGCTCACCTCGCTGCTGGAGATGCCGTCGGCGAGCGCGATCGCGATGCCCTTGAGGCTGAGCGCCGGCTCGGCCGGGATCAGCGCGCCGTGAAAATCCTGATTGGTCTGCTTGCGGCCCTTGTCGGAATGCTGGCCGAGCGAGATCGTCAGGTCATGCGACATCGGCGCGCCGCGGAGAAAACCGCCTCGCCCGCTCCGGGCGAGGCGTGCTGACGCCCTCGATCACGCCAAGACGCGCTTCGGCGCGGTCTTGATGTGGGTGGTGTAGAGGGTGAGGCCGGTGAAGGCGATGCCGCCGACCAGATTTCCCACCACCGTCGGGATTTCGTTCCATATGAAGTAGTCCAGGATGGAAAAGTTTCCGTGCATCAACAGCGCGGACGGAAACAGGAACATGTTCACCACCGAATGCTCGAAGGTCATGTAGAAGAACACCATGATCGGCATCCACATCGCGATCACCTTGCCGCTGACCGTGGTGGAAATCATCGCGCCGACCACGCCGGTGGAGACCATCCAGTTGCAGAGCATGCCGCGAATGAACAGCGTCAGCATACCCGCCGCGCCGTATTTGGCATAGCCGAGCGTGCGGGCCTCGCCGATCCCGGCGATCACGGTGCCGACATTGTTGGGCGGGGTCGAGAAGCCGAACGTGAAGATCACGGCCATCATCACCGCCACGGTGAGCGCGCCGAGAAAATTGCCGATGAACACCAGCAACCAGTTTCGCAGCACGCCGCCGATGGTGACGCCGGGGCGCTTGTCGATCCAGGCCAGCGGCGACAGCACGAACACGCCGGTCAACAGGTCGAAGCCGAGCAGGTACAGCATGCAGAAACCGACCGGAAACAGGATGGCCCCGATCAGCGGATTGCCGGTCTGCACGTTGATCGTCACCGCGAAGGCGGCGGCGAGCGCGAGGATGGCGCCGGCCATGTAGGCGCGGATCACCGTATCGCGTGTGGACATGAAGATCTTGGACTCTCCCGCGTCCACCATCTTGGTCACGAATTCCGATGGTGCCAGATAGGCCATTACTGCTCCTGTTGGGTTTCAAGCACGATGAAGGAAACGATGAAGGATATCGGCAGCGCTCAGGGCGCGGCGGCGACGCTCATGTCGAGATAGATGCGGCCGTTCTCGAGCTTGACGGGAAAGCTTCGGGCGCAGCCCTTGTCGGCGCCGGTGGCCTGGCCGTCTTCGAGATTGATGTTCCAGTTGTGCAGCGGGCAGGCGACCTTGCGCCCGTGCACGATGCCGTCGCTCAGCGGGCCGCCCTTGTGCGGGCAGCGGTTCTCGAGCGCGAACACTTCGTCGCTGGCGGTGCGGAAGATCGCGATCTCGCGGCGCGGGGTCTTGACCGTGCGGGCGCCGCGCTGGGGAATGGCCTGAAGCGGCCCGACGTCGAACCAGAAATCGTTTGCTTGCTTCATTGGGGCCCTCGTTCGGCGGCAGCCGGGTTCACGTACAACAGCGACGTCAGCGGCATGAATTCATGGAGCTCGCGGCCGGCGGCGCGCTCGGCCCACGGGTCCCTCCGCACGGCGCGCTGCGATTTCTGGAAGCGCTCGACCAGGGCCCGGCGGCCTTCATGGTCGTCCATGATGGCGGCGCGAACCGCCTCGAGACCCACTTTCTCGACCCATTTGTAGACCCGGTCGAGATACTGGGCCTGTTCCCGGTAGAGCTGCAGGATGGCGGCCACGTGCTCGATGGCCTCCTCCTCGGTGTCGACGTGGCCGAGCAGGTCGGTCGCGCGCACGTGGAGGCCGGCCGCGCCGGCGATGTGAATGTCGTAACCGGACTCCACGCAGATGATGCCGATATCCTTCACGGTCGCCTCGGCGCAGTTGCGCGGGCAACCGGATACGGCCAGCTTCACTTTCGCGGGCGTCCACGAGCCGCACAGCGATCGCTCGAGCTTGACCCCGAGACCGGTCGAATCCTGGGTGCCGAACCGGCACCATTCGCTGCCGACGCAGGTCTTTACGGTGCGAAGACCCTTGGCATAGGCCTGTCCGGAGACGAAGCCGGCGGTATTGAGCTGTGCCCACACCGCGGGCAGGTCCTCCTTGCGGACGCCGAGCAGGTCGATGCGCTGCCCGCCCGTCACCTTGACGGTCGGGATCCTGAAGCGGTCGGCGACGTCGGCGATCGCGCGCAGTTCGTCCGGCGTGGTGAGGCCGCCCCACATGCGCGGGACCACCGAATAGGTGCCGTCCTTCTGGATGTTGGCGTGGACCCGTTCGTTGATGAACCGCGACTGGGCGTCGTCGCGGTACTCGCCGGGCCAGGCGCAAAGCAGGTAGTAGTTCAGCGCCGGCCGGCACGACGGGCAGCCGCAGGACGTCTTCCAGCCGAGCTCCTGCATGACCGCCGGCAACGACTTCAGGTCCTTGGCCAGGATGAAGGCGCGGACTTCCTGGTGCGTGAGGTCGATGCACTTGCACATCGGTTTGCGCGCGGCGGCCGCGTAGCCCTCGCCCAGCGTCACGGCGAGCAGCGCCTCGACCTTCGACGTGCATTGCCCGCAGGACGCCGACGCCTTGGTCTGGACGCGGACGTCGTCGAGCGTCGTCAGTCCCCTGGACGTGATGGCCTGCGCGATCGTGCCCTTGCAGACGCCGTTGCAGCCGCAGATCTCCGCGTCGTCGGACAGCGCCGCGACGGCGGCCCCGGGGTCGAGCACGCCGGCCCCCTGATGGGCCTGGCCGTAGATCAGGGTTTCGCGCTGCGCCGTGACGTCGGCGTTCTTTCTCAACAGATCGAAATACCAGGAGCCGTCGGCGGTATCGCCATAGAGCACGGCGCCGACGACGCGGTTGTCGCGCAGGACGACGCGCTTGTAGACGCCGCGGGACGGATCGCGCAGCACGATCTCGTCCTGTTCGTCGCGCTCCGAAAAGTCGCCGGCGGAGAACAGGTCGATCCCGGTGACCTTCAGCTTGGTCGACGTCACCGAGCCGACATAGCCCTGGGCGCGCTCGCCCGCGAGCGACGCCGCCAGCGTCTTCGCCATCTCGTAGAGCGGCGCGACCAGGCCGTAGGTTTGACCGCGATGTTCGACGCATTCGCCGACGGCGAAGATGTTCTCATCGCTGCTCCGCAGCAGGTCGTCGACCACGATGCCGCGCTTCACCTCGAGGCCGGCTTCCCGGGCGAGCACGGTGTTGGGGCGAATGCCGACGGCCATCACCACCAGATCGGCGGCCAGCGTCTGGCCGTCCTCGAGCCGCACCGCCTCGACCTTTTCGGCGCCGAGGATGGCGCTGGTGTTGGCGCCGGTCAGGATCCGGATGCCGCGTTTCTCGATGGCCTTCTGCAGCAGGTAGGCCGCGTTCGGATCGAGCTGGCGCTCCATCAGCGTCGGCATCAGGTGGACGACGGTGGTGGTCATGCCCTTGGCCGCGAGCCCCGCCGCGGCTTCGAGGCCGAGCAGCCCGCCGCCGATCACCACCGCGTTGCCGCCCTTTGCGGCGGCCGCCAGCATCGCATGCACGTCGTCGAGATCGCGGAACGTGACGACGCCCGGCAGTTCGGCGCCGGGAACGGGAATCAGGATCGGGCGGGAGCCGGTCGCGATCACGAGGCGATCGTAAGGCACCACGTCGCCGGCATCGGTGCGGACGGTTCGCCAGATCCGGTCGATGGCGACGACGGTCTGGCCCCGGCGCAGGTCGACCTTATGCCGCGCATACCACGCATCGTCGTGGATGATGATGTCGTCGAACTGCTTTTCGCCCGACAGCACCGGCGAGAGCATGATGCGATCGTAGTTGACGCGCGGCTCGGCGCCGAAAACGGTCACATCGAAACGGTCAGGCGCACGGGCGAAGAGTTCGTCGAGCACGCGTCCTGCCGCCATTCCGTTGCCCAGAACGACGAGCTTGCGTCCGGGTATGTCTGATACCGTTGTCATTTGCCATCCTGTTGTCCAACCGCGTCCGACCGGAAACAGGAATGCGCAAGCCAATCTCTCGATGACAGCACAACGACCGCGCGAAGCGCTCACAAGGAGGCAGCTTCGAGATGTCCCCGAGCCTCGGCCGCAACCGGCTTTGGCAATCCTTCGGACGGCAGTCGTCGTTGACTGGATGACCACCAAGCAAGCCGCGTGCCACTCGGCTCGCGCTCGGCCACCCCTGCAAGCGACTGAGCTGGAAAGGGAAATCCGGCTCCACGCGCGGCGCCCGGTGGCCGGCGATCCGTGGAAGTGCCCGTTTGCCAAGCAGGCGCATGCCCATTTGCTGCACAGCACCGCCAGCAGGAACGCGACACCGGCCGCGGCATGATCTGGCGCAATCCGGCGCCGGTTCGGCCAACTAAATTTTACACAAACGCGATTGCGGAGACGCCCCGTGAGCAAGCCGATCCCGGACAAGGCGGAGGTCGCGCTCGAATATCCCGACAAGTTCTATGTCGGCACCTTCGAGCGCTCCTCGCGGTTCGAAGCCCATATCGACGAGGCCGGCGTGGCGCTGACGCTGGAGAAGCCGGGCGCCGACGACGTGCGCAAGTCGGTCCACCTGCACATTCACTTCGCGCTGCTCGCCGGCATCCTGCGCGAACTCGCGACAAGCGTCGACAAGCTGCCGCCCGACGACGTGCTGCACCGCGAACAGCTCACCGACGCGGTGGCGGCGCTGCACGCCGCGCTGGCGGGGACGGGGCGGCGGGGGTGACTCGAGATGCAAGTGATAGAGAATTCGTCATGGCCGGGCTTGTCCCGGCCATCCACGT
>JBKQQE010000603.1:0-5409 GCA_052326245.1 Xanthobacteraceae bacterium
ATCGTCCGGAGACGGGCGAAGAGGCGTATCATTCATTCCTCGGCGTGCCGATTCTGCGCGGCGGCAACACCGTCGGCGTGCTTGTAGTGCAGAATAAGGTGCGGCGCAGCTATTCCGAGGAGGAGGTCGAGGCGCTGCAGACCACGGCGATGGTGGTCGCCGAGATGATCGCCTCCGGCGAGTTGTCGGCGCTGGCCAAGCCCGGCGCCGAGCCCGCCGCCCGGCACTCGCTGCACAAGACCGGCGCCATCCTGTCCGACGGCATCGCGCTCGGCCACGTGGTGCTGCACGAGCCGCGGGTGGTGATCACCAACTACATCGCCGAGGACCTGCCCAAGGAAATCAAGCGGCTGGACAGCGCCCTCGCCAGCCTGCGCGCCGACCTCGACCGCCTGCTGGAACGCGGCGACATGGCCGAAGGCGGCGAGCATCGCGACGTGCTGGAAGCCTACCGGATGTTCGCCAACGATCACGGCTGGTCGCATCGCCTGCACGAGGCGGTGGCGACCGGGCTCACCGCGGAAGCCGCGGTCGAGCGCGTGCAGTCCGACACCCGCGCCCGCATGCTGCGCTCCACCGACCCCTATCTGCGCGAGCGGCTGCACGACCTCGAGGATCTCGGCCACCGCCTGATGCGCCAGCTGGTCGGCCAGGACCATGCCCCGTCCCGCGAACAGCTGCCCGACAACGCCATCCTGGTGGCGCGCGCGATGGGACCGGCGGCGCTGCTCGACTACGACCGCAAGCGGCTGCGCGGCCTCATCCTGGAAGAGGGCACCTCGAACTCCCATGTGGCGATCGTCGCCCGCGCGCTCGGCATCCCCGCGATCGGCGAGGTCGCCAACGCCGCCGGCGTGGCCGACCCGGGCGACGCGGTGATCGTCGACGGCACCTCGGGCTCGATCTATTTCCGCCCCTCCGCGGAGATCGAACAGGCCTATGCCGAGCGGGTTCGCTTCCGCGCGCGGCGGCAGGCGCAGTATCATGCGCTGCGCAACAAGCCCACCGTGACCAAGGACGGCCAGCCGGTCGAACTGATGATCAATGCCGGCCTGGTGATCGACCTGCCGCATATCGACGACACCAACTGCTCCGGCATCGGCCTGTTTCGCACCGAGCTGCAGTTCATGGTCAGCCCCAGCCTGCCGCGCTCCGGCGAGCAGCTGCAGCTCTACCGCACCGTGCTGGACGCCGCCGGCGCCAAGCCGGTGACGTTCCGCACCCTCGATATCGGCGGCGACAAGGCGCTGCCCTACATGGAGACCATCACCGAGGAAAATCCGGCGCTGGGCTGGCGCGCCATCCGCCTTGGGCTCGACCGCCCGGGGCTGCTGCGCGGCCAGATTCGCGCGCTGCTGCGCGCCGGCGGCGGGCGCTCGCTGCGAATCATGTTTCCGATGGTCTCCGAGGTCGCGGAATTCGACCAGGCCAAGCAGATCGTCGAGCGCGAACTGACCTATCTGCGCCAGCACGGCCACCCGCTGCCGGAGCGCATCGCCATCGGCACCATGGTGGAAGTGCCGGCGCTGCTGTACCAGCTTGACGAGCTTCTGACCCGCGTCGACTTCGTGTCGGTCGGCTCCAACGACCTGTTCCAGTTCCTGTTCGCGGTCGACCGCGGCAATGCCAAGGTCGCCGACCGGTTCGACATCCTGTCGGCGCCGGCGCTACGCGCGCTGCGCGACATCGCCACCAAGGCGAAGGCCGCGAACAAGACCGCCTCGCTGTGCGGCGAACTCGCCTCGGTGCCGATCGGGGCGCTGGCGCTGCTCGCGCTCGGCTACCGTTCGCTGTCGCTGTCGGCCACCGCGCACGGTCCGGTCAAGGCGATGATTCTCGACCTCGACGTCGGCAAGGCCGAGGCGATGATGAAGCCGCTGCTGGAGGCGCCGTCCGGCAGCGTCTCGATCCGCGACCGGCTGCGCGACTTCGCCGACAAGGAGGGTCTTTCGCTGTGACCCCTGTGACCGCTGCGCGCGACTGACCGAGCCGAGACCGAAACCATGCTGCCTGAAGCCAAACTCGATGCCATGCTCGCCCGCCATGCCGGGCTCGAGGCGGAATTGCTCGGCCAGATCAGTTCCGAGGCTTTCGTCCGCGCCAGCCGCGAGCTCAGCGAACTGACGCCGGTGGTCGAGGCGGTGAAGGCCTACCGCGCCGCGGGCCGGGAGCTTGCCGACATCGACGCGCTGATCGCCGACGCCGCCACCGACCCCGAGATGCGGGCCATGGCCGAGGCCGAACGGCCGCAGCTCGAGGCCCGCCGCAACGAGCTCGTGCAGGCGCTGCGGGTGTCGCTGCTGCCGAAGGACGCCATGGATGACCGCAACGTGATGCTGGAAATCCGCGCCGGCACCGGCGGCGACGAGGCCGCGCTGTTCGCCGGCGACCTGTTCCGGATGTACGAGCGCTTCGCCGCGCTGCAGGGCTGGAAGGTCGAGGTGATTTCGGCCAGCGACGGCACCATGGGCGGCTACAAGGAAATCATCGCCGAGGTGAAGGGCCGCGGCGCCTTCGCCAAGCTGAAATTCGAGTCCGGCGTGCACCGGGTGCAGCGGGTGCCCGACACCGAGACGCAGGGGCGCATCCACACCTCGGCGGCGACGGTGGCGGTGCTGCCCGAGGTCGAGGAGGTCGATGTCGACATCAAGAGCGACGATCTCCGGATCGAGACCATGCGCGCGCAGGGCGCCGGCGGCCAGCACGTCAACAAGACCGAATCGGCGATCCGCATCACCCACATTCCGACCGGCATCGTCGTCAGCATGCAGGACAGCCGCTCGCAGCACAAGAACCGCGCCAGCGCCATGAACATCCTGCGCGCGCGCATCTACGACGCCGAACGCCAGCGCATCGACGCGGCGCGCTCGGCGGAGCGGCGCGAGAAGGTCGGCTCCGGCGACCGCTCGGAGCGGATCCGCACCTACAATTTCCCGCAAGGCCGGGTGACCGATCACCGCATCAACCTGACGCTCTACAAGCTGCCGCAGGTGATCGCCGGCGAAGCGCTCGGCGAACTGATCGACGCGCTCACCACCGAACACCAGGCGGCGCTGCTCGCGGCCGATAGCGACGGCGGCGCCGGCCGGGGCGCCGCGGCGTGAGCGGCGACTTCGCCGGCCTCACGCTGGAGGCGGCGCGCCGGCGTCTGGCGGGGATGCTGCGGGAGCACGGCGTCGACACCCCCGAGCTCGACGCCCGCCTGATGGCCGGCGCCGCGCTCGGCCTCGATCTCACCGGGCTCGCGACCAGGGCGATGCAGCGGCTCGACGCCGCGCAAGGCGAGCGGCTCGCGGCATTCGCGCGGCGCCGCGCCGCCGGCGACCCGGTGGCGCGCCTTATCGGGTTCAGGGACTTCTGGGGACTGCGGCTCAATCTGTCGGCCGCCACGCTGGTGCCGCGTCCGGACACTGAGACGGTGGTGGACGCAGCACTCGAGCTGGTCCGCCGCGGCGAGCTTGAGCCGCCGCGCCGCCTCCTCGATATCGGCACCGGCTCGGGCGCGCTGCTGTTGGCGCTGCTGTCGGAATTCCCGCGCTGTTTCGGCGTCGGCTGCGACATCGACGCCGCGGCGCTGGCCACCGCCGCGGCCAATGCGCGAAGCCTCGGCCTCGGCGACCGCACGGCGTTCGTGCGCGGCGACTACGCGCGGCCGTTCGCCCGCGGCTTCGACCTGGTGGTGTCCAATCCGCCCTATATTCCGAGCGCCGAGATCGCCGCCCTCGACCTCGAGGTGCGCGGCCATGATCCGCATCGCGCGCTCGACGGCGGCGCGGACGGGCTCGACGCCTACCGGCAGATCGTGCCCCAGGCCGCCGCGCTGTTGCGCCCCGGGGGGGCGCTGCTGCTGGAGGTCGGCCACGGCCAGAGCGACGAGGTGGGCCAGTTGGTTAAGGCCGCGAATTTGGCATTGCTGCCGCCCAGGCGGGATCTGGGAGGGATCGAGCGCGTTGTCAGGGGGCTAAATTCGCGCCTGGAGGGCGGCCCGGAACCAGAAAAACCACTTGGAATATTGCCCGGGAGCGACTAGGTTCCGGGCACAGCATCGGTCCCAGGAAGCCAACCCCGCAATCGCCGCGGACGGAGGCTAAAGCTCTCGAAGGTGAGAGCCCGACCGGATGAAAGGTTCCACGAGACAGGTGATGTCGAGCGCGGAAGCTGAACCAGCTGCGCCGCTCACAACCGTCAAGCGCACGAAAGCCTGATTTTGCGGCGAAACACTCAGTTGCGAGATTTCGAGCCCGTGGCGGCATGACCCGTCCACCGAGCGGAATCGCTATTGGGCATTAGCCGGTTTGCCGGGGACCAAGGCAACATCGCGCCGTCGGACGGCGTGGAAACTGGACCTGAACGAATCTCGCGCTGGATGCCGGAGGCGTCGGCACGAGCCGATCCGGACATTGACTGTAAACACCCACTTAAGCACGCGTAAGCACTCGACAGACAGGGTTGGCGAAAAGGCACCTCATGAGAAACGGTCAGAACAAGCAGCGGATGCGTAACCGGAATAACAACAATAACCCGCACAACAACCGGCGCAGCCAGAACCCGATGACCCGGGTTTACGATTCCAACGGACCGGACATCAAGATCCGCGGCACCGCCGCCCATATCGCCGAAAAGTACCTGCAGCTGGCGCGCGATTCGCAAAGCTCCGGCGACCCCGTGGCGGCCGAGAACTACTACCAGCACGCCGAACATTATTTCCGCCTGATTGCCGCCGCGCAGGAGCAGTTCCGGCAGAACATGCCGCAGCAGCAGCCGCGCATCGATAGCGATCCGCGCGACGACGGCGACGACGGCGAGGAATCGTTCTCCAATTTCGGCGCCGAGCCGGGCTATGGCGTGCGCGAGCCGCAGCCGCAGCCGTCCTACCAGCCGCGCGAACCGCAGCCTTATCAGCCGCGCGAGCAGAACCGCGAGCCCGTCGCCCGCGATCTGCCCCGCGAGCAGGGCTTCCGGGAAAATCGCCCCCAGCCGCAGCCGCAGCCCGAAGCGCCCGACTTCGATCGGCTGCCCTCCTTCATCACCGGTTCGGCGCCGCCCGCCCCTGGCGGCAACGGCTTCGACGGCAACGGCCACCAGGGCGGCGAACGTTTCCCGCCGCGCCGGCGCCGGCGTCAGCATGGTCCGCGGCCGGAAGGGCGCGGTCCGCAGGCGCCGCAGGGCGAGGATTTCCCCTCGGGCGATTGATGCTTTCCCAGCGCGGCCCGATTCGCGGACAATTTTGTCGTCATGCCCGGCCTTGTGCCGGGCATCCACGTCTTTACGGCATTGCGGCTAAGAAAGACGTGGATGGCCGGGAGACCTTAGTCCTAGAGCGAGTTCCCCAAAAAGCGAGTCGGGAGGGATTCCCTTGGGTATGGAACGCTGATTCCATCTTTGCGACTGAGTCGGGAGGATGGGATG
>JBKQQE010000604.1:0-8723 GCA_052326245.1 Xanthobacteraceae bacterium
CAACGCGATTGGCAAGCATCTCGCGCGCTATCCTGTTCCGCCACGCGAAACGGATTGGGCATATGCGAAAAACGCCTAGTGTGGTGGTTCAACGGGTCGGGACACCAGAGCTATTCGGCGGCGAGCTGCGCCGGCACCTTCGGGCGGGGGTGGTCGAGGTCCGCGATCAGGGCCTCGCGGCGCAATTTCGCCTCGGCCACCGCTTTTTCCTTCACCGGGCCGAAGCCGCGGATCCGATCGGGCAACGACAACAGCTCGACCACGGTATCATGGGAGTCCGGGGAAAGCCGCGCCAACCCGATGCCCACGTCCTGTTCGTAGGACCGAATCAGATCGCGCTCGAGAAGGCGATCCGGCGAATGGGCGAACACGTCGAGCGGCGTGCCGCGCAGCACCTTGAATTTCGCCAGCACGCGGAACGCCCACATCATCCACCGCCCGAACTGGATCTTGCGCGGCCGCCCGAGCGCATCCTTTTCGCGCGCCAGGAATGGCGGCGCGAGATGCACATTCAGGGTGAAATCGCCCTCGAACTGGTCACGAATGGTCTTGGCAAAGCGGCCGTCGCTGTAGAGCCGCGCCACCTCGTATTCATCCTTGTAGGCGAGCAGCTTGGCATAGTTGATGGCGGCGGCGCGGACCGGCGCCTCGCCGACGCCGGCGGTGATCGCGGCGGAGGCGACCCGCTCGACCAGGGCGCGGTAGCGCTTCGCCAGCCGCGCGTTCTGGTAATCGCGCAACTGCGCGCTGCGATGCGCGACGATCTCGTCGAGCGTCATCTCGTGCAGCGTCTTCGGCGCCGCCACCTCGTCCTTGAGCATCGCGGCGAGCCGCGCCGGATCGGCGCAGGCCAGCCGGCCCAGCATGAAGGCGAGCGTGTTCATCTTGATCGAGACGCCGTTGAGCTCGATCGCCCGCACGATGGCCTCGGCCGACACCGGCAGCAGCCCCTGCTGGCTGGCATAGCCCAGCATCATCACGTTGGTGGCGATGGCGTCGCCGAGCAGCGCTTCGGCGGCGTGGGTGAAGTCGAGAAACAGCGAATCCCTGCGGATCGAGCTCTCCAGCACGGTGTTGACCTTGCCGCGCTGGAAATCGAAATCCCGGTTGCGGACGAAATCCGCGATCGGGATCAGGTGCGTGTTGATGACGCCGTGGGTGCGCTGGGACTCGCACAGCGTGATCGTCTCCTTCGCGATCGCCACGACCTCGTCGGCGGCGATCAGGAGATCGGCGGTCCCGGTGACGATGCGCGAGCAGGTCACCTCCTCGGTGTTCTGCGAAATGCGGACATGGCTCAGCACCGCGCCGCCCTTCTGCGCCAGCCCGGACATGTCGAGGATCATGCTGGCCTTGCCTTCGACATGGGCGGCCATGCCGAGCAGCGCGCCGATGGTCAGCACCCCGGTGCCCCCGACCCCGCCCACCGCGATGTTGTAGGGACGCTGCAGCGGCTGCAGCGGCGGCGTCGGCGGCAGCTCGCCGATGGCGTCGAGCCCGAGCGGCGCGCGCTTGCGCAGGCGGCCACCGTTGACGGTCACGAAGGACGGACAGAAGCCCTTCAGACAGGAGAAATCCTTGTTGCAGCTCGACTGGTTGATGGTGCGCTTGCGGCCGAATTCGGTTTCCAGCGGCTCGACCGAGATGCAGTTCGACTGCACCGAGCAGTCGCCGCAGCCCTCGCACACCGCCGGGTTGATGACGACGCGCTTCGGCGGATCTTCCAGGGTGCCGCGCTTGCGGCGGCGGCGTTTTTCCGCGGCGCAGGTCTGCACGAACACGATCGCCGAACAGCCCGGCGTTTCGCGCAGCGTCCGCATCACGGCGTCGAGTTCGTCGCGATGGGCGACCTTGGTGCCCGGCGCGATGTCGGCCGGCGGATAGCTGCCGGGCGTCTCCGACACCAGGTAGATGTCGCGGATGCCTTCGCTGTGCAGCTGGAACGTGATCTGCTGCGGCGACAGCTCGCCGTCCACGTGCTGGCCGCCGGTCATGGCGACGGCATCGTTGTAGAGAATCTTGTAGGTGACGTTGACCTTGGATGCCACCGCCTGGCGGATCGCCAGACTGCCGGAGTGGAAGTAGGTGCCGTCGCCGAGGTTGACGAAGACGTGCTTTTCGTCGGTGAACGGGGCGATCGCGGTCCACGGCACGCCCTCGCCGCCCATCTGGGTGAAGGTCTCGGTGTTGCGGTCCATCCACTGCGCCATGAAGTGGCAGCCGATGCCGGCCAGCGCGCGCGAGCCCTCCGGCACCTTGGTCGAGGTGTTGTGCGGGCAGCCCGAGCAGAAATACGGGGTGCGGGTGATCGGCGCCACCGCCTGCACCTGCGAGGCCTGGCGACCGTTGAACCAGTCGGCCTTCGCCCGCAGCATGGCTACGATCTCGGGATTGAGATCGAGCGTCAAAAGCCGTTCGGTCAGCGAGGTGGCGATGGAGGCGACGCTGAGCTCCTCGGAGAACGGGAAGAAGCGCTTGTCGTGGTTGTCCATCTTGCCGACGATGCGGGGCCGTACGTCGTCGCGCCAGTTGAACAGCTCCTGCTTGACCTGGTTCTCGACGATCTCGCGGCGTTCCTCCACGATCAGGATTTCCTCGAGGCCGACCGCGAATTCGCGCACCCCCTCGGGCTCCAGCGGCCACGGCATGCCGATCTTGTAGAGGCGAAGCCCGATCTGCGCCGCCACCGCGGGCGTGATGCCGAGCTCGCGCAGCGCCTGGCGGACGTCCTCGTAGCTCTTGCCGGACGCCATGATGCCGTAACGGGCCTTCGGCGAGTCCATGGTCACGCGGTTGATCTTGTTGGCGCGGGCGAAAGCGATGGCGGCAAAGCCCTTGTAGTCCTGCAGCCGCCGATCCTGGGCAAAGCGGTCGTCGGGCCAGCGCAGATTGAGCCCGTCCGGCGGCAGCGTGAAGTCGGCGGGAATGACGAACGGCGTCATTTCGTCGGTGAGGTCGATCTCGGCGGTGGTCTCGACGGTTTCGGTGATCACCTTCATGCCGACCCAGCAGCCGGAATAGCGCGACATGGCGACGCCGAGCAGGCCCATCCCGATCATCTCGTGGATGCTGGAGGGATAGAGAAAGGGCATCAGCGCGGCGATGAAGGCGTGGTCGGACTGATGCGGCACGGTGGAGGACTTGGCGCCGTGATCGTCGCCGGCCAGACACAGCACGCCGCCATGCTTGGCCGAGCCGGCCGCGTTGCCGTGGCGGAAGACGTCGCCGCAGCGGTCGACGCCGGGACCCTTGCCGTACCAGATGCCGACGACGCCGTCGTGGCGCGCGCCCGGCGAGAGATTGAGCTGCTGCGACCCCCAGATCGCGGTCGCGGCAAGGTCCTCGTTGACGCCGGGCTGGAATTTGACGTTGTGGGCCTCGAGATGCGCGCGGGCGGCCGCGAGCTGCTGGTCGTAGCCGCCGAGTGGCGAGCCGCGGTAGCCGGAAATGAAGGCCGCCGTCTTCAGCCCCTGGGCGCGGTCGCTGCGCATTTGCGCCATCGGCAACCGCACCAGCGCCTGGGTTCCGGTCATGAAGACATGCCCGGTGTCCTGTGTGTATTTCTGATCGAGGCTGATCAGTCCTTGATTGATTCCCATTGCCGCACTTTCTGGCTCTTGCTGGCCTTCAGCGTCCCTTGAATCATAGTAGTCTATGTCGCTTTCGTAGTGGCCCGCATCAAGATTCCGACACCCCGGACACATTGGCAAACCGACGAAATTTCATATCGGCACGATGGCGCCGCCAGGTCGGTCGACGTCGTTTCGCACCGCCCCCACGACTGAAAATGTCGGGTCGTTGCGGCACGCAAACCTGGCACACGCGCCGCGCGGAACCCCGTCGCGCCAATCCGGTTAAGGTCGAGCCAATTGCCATGGAGGAGCCCATGACCGTTCCGCGCGAACCCGGCGATCCCGGCCGCCCCGGCTGGCCCGACGACGACCTCGAGGTCTACCTGCGGTCCGATCCCGAATTGGCCGAAGGCCCGTCCGGATTCGGCAGGATTGCGGTTTACGCCGTCGCCGCGCTGCTGATTGTCGGCGCGGTGCTCTACGGGATGAACCAGAACGGCACCACCACCGCGACCAATCCGCCGGCGAACACGGCCGCCAACACGCCGAATCCGCCGCCGATCCGCAACGTGACGCCGGGGCCGAACTCCCGGCCCGGCACCACCACGGGGTCTGCCCCGGCCACACCGGCGCCGGCGGAGCCGGGCGCACGCGCGCAGTAATCGCAGCGGTTTCGCGCCGCAGACCAGGCCCGCGATATTAGGCGGTGAACGAATGTGTTCGCCGCGGCGCAGCCTTGCTATGAAGGCGCCTCGGCGCCCGGCGAATCTGTACGGCGCAAGTTGGAACGGTGGGATGATTTCTGCGGCGATGGACCGATGGGCGATACGGCTCTGGCTGGTGCTCGGCATCGCCCTTTTGCCCGCGGTGCTTTTGCCTGCCGTGGCGGCGCGCGCCGATGACGGCAACGCCGTGCGCGAGCCTTACGGCATCGGCCTGGAGGGTTTTGCCTATCCCTACCCGGTCGCGATGCTGAATCTCGTCAATGACGGCGAGCCGGTCCGGATGGCCTACATGGACGTGGCGCCGGCGACGCCGAACGGCCGCGCGGTGCTGCTGCTGCACGGGCGCAACTTTCCGTCGAGCTACTGGGCGCCGGTGATCAGGACGCTGACGAGCGCGGGCTACCGCGTCATCGTCCCCGATCAGGTCGGCTTCGGCAAGTCGTCGAAGCCGCAGGGCGAGCTGCATTTCGATACGCTGGCGCGCAACACGCTGGCGCTGCTCGACCATCTCAAGCTCGCGCAGGTCGACGTGGTGGCGCATTCGCTGGGCGGCATGCTCGCGGTACGGCTGGTCCGCGCCGCACCCGATCGCGTCCGCCACCTGCTGCTGGCGGCGCCGATCGGGCTGGAAGACTATCGCCTCTACGTGCCGCCGACCCCGACCGAGAAGATCCTTGACAACGAAGACAGGTTGACGCCGGAGGCCTACCGCAAGCAGCTGGTCACCAACTATTCGCTGACGCTGCCGCCCGAGGCGATCACGCCCTTCATCGACGCCCGCTTCAACATCAAGGGCGCGGCCGACTACCCGCGCTGGCTGCGCGCCTTCGTCAGCTCCGCGCAGATGATCTATCGCGAGCCGGTGGCGCACGAGATCGCGCTGATCGAGCGGCCGACCCTGATCGTGATGGGCGAGAACGACCACAACGCGCCGGGCCGCGCCAACGCCCCCGAATCGCTGCGCCCGAAGATGGGCCACAACGCCGACCTCGCCAGAGGGCTCGCCGGCCAGATGGCCTATGCCCGGGTCGACGTCATCGCCGGCGTCGGCCATCTGGTGTTTCTCGAAGCCCCGGCGCAATTCGACGCCGCCATGCTGGCGTTTCTCGGCGCGCCGTGACCGCCGCGCCGGGCCTCGCGCGCCGCCCCGCTATTCCCGGTCGTAGACGAACTTCGGCATCTCCCAGCGAAACCGGATCGCCAGCAGCCGGAACGTCAGTCCCACCAGCAGCGCCGCCAGCGTCACCAGGTCGGGGCTCAGCTCGAGCCGCAGCCCGCCGACATAGATCAGCCCGGTGACGATGGAGACGCTGGCGTAGAGTTCGCTGCGGAATGTTTTTAATTTTTTGGTTAAACTGCGCCTGTAATATTGCTTTCATTTCTCAGCACGGGGAATTGGAATTGCTGCATCATTCTTTGCAAGATGATTCATTTTTTGGAATGTCAATATTAACGCATTATTGATTACGATATCCATACTAATGCCCAATTTATGAACTGTTTCCTCAAGCTTCAAATAAAATCGTTTTTCTACAAGTATGGTTGCAAAATTGGTGTTTGAGTAGCTTGAGATTTTTGCTACCCTTTCTGTGACAGGGGAAAGTAACTCGTCTTGGATGGGTCTAAGATCTACAATTTTATCATCGTAAATGCTTTTCTGATTTTTTGGTCCTCCGAAACCTGGTCTCACTTTTAATTCGTCAGAAGCATACTTCATTACCCATCTATAGCTCATTCCAGTTTTCTGAACAATTTTTTTAACGAGTTCGTTGCGAGGTACTCCTTCCTCAAGATAAAGTTGGCCCAATTCATCTAGCATCTCAGTTTTCTCAGATGAAGGAACGTTGCGTCGACATACATTACTTACAAGTCTAAGTAACAACAAGTGTTCGTCAGATTCCACGCCCGGAACCATAACCTTGAACCAGTTTGGATCTGCCTTGAGACGATGCTTGCCATCAATTATTCTTCCACGCTTATCAATCAATACTGGATAAAGCTTGCCCAGGAGTGAAGCGCTGACCTTAAGATCGGATATAATTTTTCTTTCGGTCGCTTTGCCAGCAATTGACCTACTCAAGCCTATGTCACTTTGAAAGTAAATAGCAAAGGTCTTCTATATTAAAGCGTGAGCGCTTGTTACCTAACAGAAGAGCTTGGGAAGAGGCTCAGCGCAAGGCATTCCATCCGCTCTATGCGCATTCTGGATTGGGCTGATTTTTTCACTTTTCCGTCATGCGGACGCCTTTGCCAGGCTTTGTAACGAAGGCAGTTGCCTCGCAACCGGCAGACTTGAATCCTTCCTTCATCGCTTTTGCAACTTTAGCAGCAACATCCTGTTTCTTGTTAACTACTGCCATCACCGCCGGTCCTGCGCCGCTCATAGTTACTCCGCATGCACCCGCGTTTAATGCGTTCTCCTTGACTTTGAGGTATCCTGGGATTAGGAAAGCTCTGGCTGGCTCAATTATAAGGTCATGCATTGACTTTCCTATGAGCTCTACGTCGCCTGCAGCAAAGCCACTTGCCATAGAGGCTGCCTGTCCCACGTTATAAACGAGTTTTTCCAAAGGAACCATTCTAGGCACAACTAAACGGGCTTTCTCAGTCTTGCCGACTGGGGTCTTAATGTGCGGAAAAGCCACGCAACACTCCATGTCCGATGGCGCTTTTAAGCAAACTATTTCCATTGGATGGTAGGATTTCACAATCACAAAGCCTCCAAACACAGCGGCTGCAACGTTATCTGCATGTTCACATCCAGCGGAAGCAACTTCACCCTTAGCGGCAAACTGAACTAACTGTTCGTTGCTCAATTTGAGGTCAAACATATGATTCAAGCCAACCGCCACGGCTGCGGCTGAAGCTGCGCTACTGCCCAAGCCTTTGCCGGGCCAAATGCCCTTCTCAATCGTTATACTGAGGCCCGTTTTCAGCGAGAACTCCTGTAACATTAGGTTTGCCACGACGCCTGCCGTATTCTTCTCAGGCACTACAGAGATGGTTTCTGCTGACAAGCCGGAAACTTGAATCTTCACACCCGTCGACGTTTGAATAATTGTGACTCTATCACTTGGCTTTTCCAAGGCTAATCCGAAGACGTCAAAGCCTGAACCAACATTAGCGCTTGTGGCTGGTGCCACCACAGTAATCTTGTTAAGCGGCATTATTTCGCCTCATTTTGAAATCCTTTCCTTGAAAAAAATTGTGGACAAATGAGATTTACCTCTGATAGTCAGCTCGAAACAGCAATTTCAATATTCCCTCAAGAAATTGATAGAAACCGGTATTTAGTTATAATTTAAGATGATCAATGTAGCTTAAAAACATAATAACAAAACTAAAAAATTGTCCAGAACTACCACAGAAAAGTTAATTTTTCTTTTGAAAAAAAGTCCTTGCTCCAAGACATCTGAATCTAAGACAAGACAAACTTTGCATATTTGGAAGCGTACTGAGAAGGTGGGTAGCGGACGCGCGAAGTTTTTGAGATCATAGACCTGAGAGGAAGCAATCCGAATGAAATGGAGAAAAACGCTCCTTTCCTGAGAAACAGCTTAAATTACGTTGCTTGAATGTAGCGGAACCAGAATTTAGAAGATATTGATTAACCCCATTTACTTTTTTTGCCTTGAAAAATGTTTTTCATTTCACTTCAATAAAAGCCTGCGTCATGAGCTTTTGTATTTGTTGCTTCTCGCAAAAAACCCGTTGTTGGCACAAGTATGTTCCTATGTCGCAGAAGCGTTGGCTTTTATTACGACTTTGTTGTCAGAGACTTTGGCAACGTATTCCCAACCTTTTGCCAGGTAATCATTAGCCTCTTCGACGCTTACAACTTTCTGTTTTGTATTATTCGTTGTTCTAATTCCAAGAAGTTGGTTTCGAAGCATCTCTCGAAAGTCTTCATCCCCCACATCGGCTAAGTCAATCTTATCAATTTCATCTTTCTTAGCACCTGCTAATAGGAGAAACTGTTTTCTCAAAGCACGAGCCAATTTCTCTTCGTTCGTCTCATCGTTTGTCTTAGTCTGTAAGAATTCCTCGCTTCTTGCGTAAGCAGAACGCATATCTTCTACAACAGACTCGGGAAGTCTCTGCTTGTTAGTTGCATAACGATTTTCGATGTCACCTTTGTGACCCATCCAAAACTGCCTATAATCCCGCAATATCAAGCCCTTACTTTCTGCTAACATTAATTGCGTGTCAAAATATGACCTTAAAACGTACGGGCGCCATGAAAATCCGGCTTTTCTAATACAACCTCTTATTGAATCTCCGACATTTGAAGTTCGAATGAAAGACTTCATCTTTTGTTTTGGCGTTATCATTGCGGAATTTAGGTTAAGTTGTTCACCCTCTCTAATTCTTAATTCTAAGTAGTCTTTGAGGTAATTTGAAGCCTCTTGGCCGATAAACGTGAAAT
>JBKQQE010000605.1:0-9181 GCA_052326245.1 Xanthobacteraceae bacterium
TCGCGCCGGCGGAACGTGCCGTCGAGCTGCGGGCCTTGCGTGATGCGCGGGCCCTCGGCGCAGAGATGATGCAGGCCGCGGACGCACCAGCGGCACACCCCGCAGGCCGGGATGAAGGTTAGCACCACGTGGTCGCCGCGGGTGACGCCGCCGACCCTGGCGCCGACCGCCTCCACCACCCCCGCCCCCTCGTGGCCCAGCACCATCGGCGCCATCGCCACCCGCCGCGCGCCGCGCATCACGGGATAGTCGGTGCGGCACAGCCCCACCGCCGCGACCCGCACCAGCACTTCGGTCGGCCCCGGCGGATCGAGCGCGATGGGCTCGATCGCCAGCGGCGCGTTGATGGTTCGAAAAACGGCGGCCCGGCATTGCATGGCGCGACACTACACGCACCCGTAGGCGGCGTTCAATGGAGCGGCGGCACGTGGAAGCGCGGGCATCGAAAGCCGGCCGGCGCCGTCGGCGCACCGGCGCAAGCAGGCCTTGCCCCTGCACCGCTAACCTCTTCGTATTTCAGCCTGATCCTGTCGATTCACGCGGAGCCCCACGTTGCTTCCGGGGGTCCGGTCTGCTTCGCCGCGATGCGTGGTGAATTGTCGTCCGGAAAGGTGTATGCTTGATGCCGTGCTTTCTCGCTTTGGCAGTACCGCAAACGAAGGGAGGGTCTGATGCGAAAATTCGCTTTGACTTTGACCGCAGTGGCGCTCGTGCTGGGAGCCATGGCCTCGCAGGCCAGCGCGCAACAGCAGCTGCGCGGAGCCGCCTGCTTCCAGGCGCTCAAGAACGCAAGCCCGATCGTCAAGCCGGCGGCATGTGGCGGCGGCACCGGTTATTGCGGGTGTGGCCCGGGCTGGGTCAGCGCGTGCGCACCCCGCTGCTGCCGGTGCGTCCCCTGCTATTGAACAGTGTGACCGAACCACGACAGCTGCCAACCTGACGCGCAGACAGGTTTCCTGTCCTTCGGAAAAGCCCGGTGCACCACCGGGCTTTTTCGTCGGCGCGCGAGCGCGGGATGGCGGTCCTGGCCGGCGGGATCGTGCCTGGCTTCACAGCACAGAGTGCATGCAAACGAGGCGCCGTCTCGACGGTTGCGCCGCGCTGGAACCTCGACTGTGGCGGCGTGACCACATGGTTTGAAAAATGTGTGAAAAAACAAGATACACGCAAATTCTTCCAACCCTCTGGCTACCCCGCATAGCCTTCGGAGTGCAAGGTGGCGTGAATGCTCATTTCCGGTTCGAAAATCGCCGGGCCTGAACAATCCGAACCGGCCGACCATCGGCGTACAAGGCGTGGCGTAGGGGTTATGAATATACAGGTTGATGGTGCGGTTGCGATTTCGGCGGCTATTCCGACGTTCGCATTGGAGGTTGCCGCGACCCGATGCGAACCTCGGAATCGGAACTCCAGGCCACTGAAGCGCGCCGCATGGCGGGCGACGGCGGCAATCGTCGCCTGTGGGATCGGGGCTTTGGCGGGGGCAACGTCTGGCGTCGCGCAAAGCGCGACCTGGCTTGCCGCGCCGACCGTCGCGGGGCCGACTCCCGGCACCTTCGATTTCAACGCCAATGCGAACTGGTCCCCGGCCACGGCGCCGGGGAGCACGACCCTGACCGGCATCGCCACTTTCGGCGTGTCGACCGGCAACAACATCTCGTTTTCTTCTTCTGAGGGCGTCGGCGGATTTACCTTCAATGCCGGTGCGTCGGCCTATAGCTTCACCAACAACAATAGTTTGGCGTTCAATAGCGCGGGCGTTGTCGTCAACGGCGGCAGCGCCACGTTCACCAACAACGGCTTTATCGACTTCTACCATGCCAGCAGCGCCGGCAGCGCCACGTTCACCAACAACCACCTCATCCAATTCCACGACAACAGCACCGCCGGCAACGCCACGATCACCAACAACTCTGGCGGCGACGTCAACTTCCTCGACAGCAGCACCGCCGGCAATGCGCGGCTGATCAATAATTCAGGGGGGACATTCGATTTTTCCTCCAGCTCTGGGCCGATCGGGGGCCTCTCTGCGGGCTCGATCGAGGGCGGCGGCAACTTCTATCTAGGCTCCAGCCAGCTCACCGTCGGCGGCAATAATCTGAGCACGACGGTCACGGGCGTGATCAGCGACTGCGGCACAGGCGGCACGGCCTGTGTCCAATCCGGCGCGACCGGCGGTTCGCTGGTCAAGACCGGCACCGGCACGCTGACGTTGTCCGGCGCCGATACCTACACCGGCGCGACGATCGTGAACGGCGGCACGTTGCAGGCCGGCGCGTTGAACGCGTTTTCGGCCTCGAGCGCGACCACGATCAATACCGGCGGCACGCTTGACCTCGGCGGTTTTGCACAGGCGATCAACACTGTCTCGCTCGCCGGCGGTACGCTGCAGAACGGCAGTCTGACTGGCGCAGTCACCTCCAGCGGGGGCACGATGTCCGGAATTGGCGGTACGACGGCGCTGACCACCACCGCGGGGACCACGACCTTCACCGGCGCCAACACCTATACCGGGGCCACCACCATCAACGGCGGCACCTTGACCGCGACCCTTGCGAACGCCTTTTCGGCGGCAAGCGCCACGACCGTCAACACCGGTGGCACGCTCGACCTCGGCAGCCTGGCGCAGACGATCAACACCGTTTCGCTGGCCGGCGGCACGTTGCAGAACGGCAGCCTGACCGGCGCGGTGAGTTCAAGCGGCGGTACCATCAACGGCCTCAACGGCGCCGCCACCCTGACCACGACGAGCGGCACCACCATCGTCACGGGAATCAACACCTATAACGGCACCACCACCGTCAATGGCGGCGTGCTCGATGTTGCAGGCAGCATCACGAACTCCTCTGCGGTGTACGTCAATGCCGGCGGCACCTTGACCGGCACAGGCACAGCCGATCCGATCGCTGGTGGCGGCATCACCGTCAATAGCGGGGGCATGCTCGCGCCCGGCAACGGCACGCCGGGAACATCGCTCACGATCTCGGGCAGTCTCGCCTTCCAGTCCGGCGCGCTCTACGTGGTGCAGCTCAATCCTGCGACCGCCTCATTTGCCAGCGTCACCCGCTCGGCGACGCTCGGCGGCGCCACCGTGAATGCGGTGTTCGCGGGCGGAAGCTACGTCGCCAAGCAGTATACGATCCTGACCGCGACCGATGGCGTGAGCGGCACCTTTGGTCCGCTCGTCAACACCAACCTGTCGTCGAACTTCAAGACGGCGTTGAGCTACGACGCCAACGACGTTTTCCTCAATCTCTCACTCGCTTTCATCCCGCCGCCGGGTTCTGGATTGAGTGGCAATCAGCAGGCGGTCGGCAACGCCCTCATCAACTTCTTCAACACCAACGGCAGCATTCCGCTGGTGTTCGGCTCTTTGACGCCGGCGGGATTGACGCAGCTCTCCGGCGAGACCGCGACCGGCGCGCAGCAGACCACGTTCAATGCGATGGGCCAGTTCATGGGGCTTTTGACCGATCCGTTCATGAACCGGGGCGGCGGGTTCAATGTCGCGCCGGGCGCGAGCGGATTTGCGGAGGAGGAAAGCCAGGCGAGCGCCTATGCGGCGAAATCGAGTCCGAAAGAGGCGTTTGCATTCGCGAAGGCGCCGCTTTCGAAAGTCTACGATCCGCGCTGGAGCGTATGGGCGTCCGCCTTCGGCGGGTCGCAATCGACATCCGGCAACGCGGCGCTCGGATCCAACAACACGACCAGCAATATCGCGGGCACCGCCGTCGGCGCCGACTATCTGTTCTCGCCCAACACCATTGCCGGCTTCGCGCTGGCCGGCGGCGGCACCAGCTTCTCGGTCGCCAATGGCGGCAACGGGCGGTCCGACCTGTTCCAGATGGGCGCCTATGTGCGCCACACCCAGGGTCCAGCTTATGTCTCCGCCTCGCTGGCCTATGGCTGGCAGGATATCACCACCAACCGCACGGTGAGCGTCGCGGGCCTCGATCAACTCAGCGCGCAGTTCAATGCGAACGCCTGGTCGGGACGACTCGAAGGCGGCTATCGTTTTGTTCGGCCGTGGATCGGCGGCATCGGCATCACGCCTTACGCCGCCGCGCAGTTCGTCACCTTCGACCTGCCGGCCTATGCCGAGCAGGCGGTCACCGGCCTCAACACCTATGCGCTCGGCTATGGCGCGCACGCTCCGACCGACGCGCGCACCGAACTCGGCATCCGCACCGACAAGTCCTGGGCGCAATCGGACGGCATCCTGACGCTGCGCGGCCGCTTCGCCTGGGCGCATGACTTCGACCCCGATCGCTCGATCGCGGCGACCTTCCAGTCGCTGCCGGGAGCATCCTTCGTCGTCAACGGCGCGGCGCTGGCCGCCGATTCCGCGCTCACCACCGCCTCGATCGAGATGAAATGGCGGAACGGCTGGTCGGCGGCCGGGACCCTGGAAGGCGAGTTTTCCGGTGTCACCAACTCCTACGCCGGCAGGGGCGTCGTCAGATACGCCTGGTGAGCGACACTTAGTGTCTCGGGGGTGTGACGGCGGATTGCGATTACGCTAATCCGCCCTACAGACTACGAGCGGTTAGACCCGTAGGGCGGATTGAGCCGAAGGCGTAATCCGCCACCCCTTACGGGGAGGTTGAACAGAACGGCGAGTTTGGGGAGCGCTGAAATGAGGCCCCCACGAAGCTGCCAGCGAATGTCTGCAATTGGGAACGAGTTGCAGAATCCCGTTTGGTAAACTTCGATGATCAAATGAATAATCGTAGTCCGCATGTCTTGAGAACACGGTTCACTGGGACTAAGTTTTTGCTGGGCCGTCATGGTTTCGACTACGATCCTGTTTGATCGAACCGGGCGGCCTTGCGGGAATTGCCATGTGCCGCCTGGTTATTTTGGCAATCGCTCTTTCGAGCATCTCCTGGTCAAATTCCTGGGCCGCCGGGGCTCTTCGGAGACCGGAGCCCCATGTGGTGACCGCAGGTATTTCATCGTCTCTGCCAGGCGTCTCGATGCCCGACATCACGGCAAACGATCTCGTTGGTGGCTGTGGCAGGGGACGTGTCCGCGACGCCCAAACACATGGCTGCCGCGGCCCGGCCGATATAAGGTAGGCGCATCTCACAAAACGCAGCTGCCTTCGGCTGTAGCGATCTGCCCCTACCCTGAACGGTCCTTCGGCATTGCCGTTTCCTCGGGGCATTTGCTACCGCCCTTTCTTGTTGTGGAGCGCCAGCCCGCCTATCCTCACCCCATGCTGAAGGACATTCTCGCCATCATCGCCCGGGCAGTCGCCGTTGCCCGCCAACTCGTTCTTGACTGTATCGGCCAAACTCGACCCGCCGAAGCAGGGACCATCCGTTACAAGGTAATGGTCGACGACAACTTCAACTACATGGACGAAGGCGCGCGATGGGAGAAGGGAACGTACGCGACGTTGGAGGAAGCTCTCACGGTGTGCCGCCGGCTCGTGGAAAACTGGCTTCAGGAAGGGTACAGCCCCGGTATGTCTGCTCAAAAACTTTACGACGGGTATGTGATGTACGGTGACGATCCCTTTATCGTGGTGGTCGGCGGTACGGACGAGAGCGCCAAATTTTCCGCCTGGGACTACGCGAAAGAGCGCAGCCGTCAGATTTGCGGAGATAATTAGCCCGTAAGGCGGATTGAGCCGAAGGCGTAATCCGCCGCCCCTTACACAGGCGGTGAGGCCAACCATGACGCGGTTACCGCTGGCGATGGTCGATGTGCCGTTCCCGGCGATTCATCCGCACGATAAGTAGCAACTTCTTAAGGATGATTGCTTTCCGCGTGGCGGAACCGGATTGAACAACCAATTCAACACCCTTGAGACATAGGCTGTCCGCGATGCCCTCCACCAGGGTCAGGCCGCGGTGGCTGCCAGGCGGGCATCAGGACCGGACGATGCACGCCCACGACGACCCTGCGGTCGAAACCCCGGATTTCCTGCTGGCCGCGCTCGAGCGGGCGACCGAGGCCGTGGTGATCGTCGATGGCGATGGCCGCGTCAGCTATTTCAACGCGGCGGCCGAGCTGATCTGGGGGCTGGATCGCGCCGAGGTGCAGGGCTTCCCTGTCAGCCAGCTTGGGCTCAAGGAATTGCAACCCGACGACGTCGCGGCGCCAACGGAGGCGCAGCGCGACGCCGCCGTCCAGCGCGGCAGCGCCGAGGTCAGGATCCAGCGCAGCGACGGCAGCCGGATCCGCGCGGCGGTATCGCGTTCGCGGATCGAGATCGGCGGCGAGGCGCGCACCGTCGCGTTCGTCCGCGACATCACCGCCGAGGTCGACCGCCGCGAACGGCTGGCGCTGCTCACCATGGTCGCCGACACCACCAACCGCGCCGTCATCGTCACCGATCCCGATCTCAGGATCGTCTATACCAACGCCGCGTTCGCGGGCTTGTTCGGCTACTCGCTCGAGGAAGCGCAGGGGCGCGACGCCACCGAGCTGCTGTTCGGCCGCTATACCGACCGCGCGGCGCTGGCAAACCTGCTCAGCCGGATCGGCGACGAAGGCGGCGGCGAGCAGGAAATTCTCGCCTACGACAGGAACGGCGACGAGATCTGGCTCCAGGTCAACGTCAGGGCGTTGCGCCGCGGCAGCCAGCGGGTCAAGTTCGTGTTCGCGCTGTTGACCGACATCACCGAGACCAAGCAGCTGCGGTCGCTGCAGCAGCTGATCATGGGCGCGCTGGCCGAGGAAGTCCCGATCACGGAGATCGCCGACCGGCTGTGCCGGCGGGTCGAGGAGATCGCGCCCGACGTGGTGTCCTCGCTGCTGCACATCGACGCCGGCGGACTGGTTCATCCGCTGGGCGGCCCCAGCCTTCCCGACGACTATTCCCGGGCGCTGGACGGCATCGCCATCGGGCCGGATGTCGGCTCCTGCGGATCGGCGGCCTATTTCGGCGAAGCCGTGCTGGCGATGGACCTCGACACCGATCCGCGCTGGCAGCCCTACAAGACCCGGCCGCTCGAAGTCGGCTTGCGGGCCTGCTGGTCGACGCCGATCAAGGCCAAGGACGGCCGCGTGATCGGAACCTTCGCCTTCTATTTCAGGGAATGCCGCGCGCCAAGCCGCTGGCATCAGCGCATCGTCGACGCCTGCGTCGACCTCGGCTCGCTGGCGATCGAGCGCCAGGAAGCCCGCGCCCAGATCGCCCGCCTCGCCTATTACGACATGCTGACCGGGCTGCCGAACCGCGCGCATCTGCGGGACCTGATCGCCGAGGCGATCCAGGCCTGCCCCGCCGGCAAGCACGTCGCGCTGGCGTTTCTCGACGTCGACAATTTCAAGGACGTCAACGACACCTTCGGGCACTCGGCCGGCGACGAACTGCTGGTCCAGTTCGCCCAGCGCCTGCGGGCGCAGCTTCATTCCGGCGACCTGCTGGGGCGGCTCGGCGGCGACGAATTCGTGATCGTGCTGCCGGACCGTGACGCCGCGGACGCCTCGCTGGTTGCCTCCAGGATCACCGAGGCGATGGTGATGCCGCTGCAGATCGGCACCCGGCCGGTGCCGATGTCCGCCAGCATGGGCATCAGCATCTATCCGGACAACGCCAGCGACATCGATGCGCTGATGCAGCAGGCCGACGCGGCCATGTACAAGGCCAAGGGGGCCGGCCGTTCCACCTATCGCTTCTTCAGCGCCGACATGAACCGGCTCGCCGAGCAGCGGCTGGCCTACAGCGCGGCGCTGCGCGCCGCGATCGCCGGCGACGCCCTGAAACTGCACTACCAGCCGCAGATCCGGACGCTGGACGGCGCCATCCACGGCGTCGAGGCGCTGGCGCGCTGGCACGACCCGGTGCTCGGCGAGGTCTCGCCGGCGAAGTTCATCCCGCTCGCCGAGGAGTGCGGATTGATCGAGCAGATCGGCCTGTGGTCGATGCGCGAGGCCTGCCGGCAGATGGCGGAGTGGCGCAAGGCGGGGCTGGATATCCCCTGCGTGTCGGTCAACCTGTCGCCGATCAATTTCCAGAACGTCAACCTGGCCGCGGCGGTCGCTGCAATCCTCAAGGACCATGGCCTGCCGCCGGAAGTGCTCGTGCTCGAGATCACCGAGGGCGTGATCATGGACGAGCGCGCGGTCGCGATCGAGACCATGAATACGCTGCGCGAACTGGGCGTCGGGCTGTCGCTGGACGATTTCGGAACCGGCTATTCGAGCCTCAGCCGGCTGGCGCACCTGCCGATTCGCGAGCTGAAGATCGACCGCAGCTTCATGCGCGACGTCGAGCGGGACCCGAGCGCGCGGGCGATCGTCACCGCCGTCGTTCGCGTCGGCCAGAGCCTGCAGCTCACCGTCGTCGCCGAGGGCGTCGAAACCGACGGGCAGCGCAATCTGCTGGCGGAGCTCGGCTGCGACGTCGTGCAGGGATTTCTCTACGCCCCGGCGCTGTCGCCCCCCGCGTTCGGGCGCTGGCTGCTCGACCATAGTGCCGAACGGGCGGTTGCGATGCTCCGGCGCGTCGGCCGCTCCCTGGCCCGGCCGCGGGCCGAGGCTGCGCCGCGCGCTTCCTCCGCCGAGGGCTAGTGTCCTCCCTCCTTCCCGATGGATCTATCGCGGCCGTCGCGGCCGATGTCGGCGTCTGGTGCGTTTGAGACATGGCGACCGGCGCCGAGGATCTCCGTTTCCGGGGGAAGACCGGAAGTGGGCGGCCGACGGCCGAGCCGACGCGATTGACCCTGAGCGACCATGCGGCCTGCGCGCGGCGTGCCGCGTCTTACCACAAGCCCTGTTGCACCTGATGATCGTACTGGCCGCCGCGCCGCCGGGTATTGCCAGTTTGCGGGTCCGGATTGCGCTGGAAAAACAAGCCGAAGCCGCCGTCGCCCCAGGAGTTGCCGCTCGCAACGGGGACATCGACCGTAGGCCGGCGCGTCACGAAGCCGCCCTGGGGCTGGTTGCTCAGAACCGCGACGAACTCGGTGCGATAGTTGGTCTCGCGGCTGAGCGGCTCGTCCGAGACGATGATCGAGGATCGCGGCAAAGCGGTCGGCGCGATGCGATCGAGCACATCCTGCGGGATGGTGATGCGGTCGAGCGCGTCCCTGGCGTCGTCCCCGTTGTCGATCGTGACCGCGGCCCAGCGCAGGCCCGCGTCGTTGCGCGCCATCGCCGTGAACACATGCGTGCCGATCGGCTTGTCGGGATTGCGGATCGTGACCGGAACCTCGATGGTCGCATC
>JBKQQE010000606.1:0-3723 GCA_052326245.1 Xanthobacteraceae bacterium
GACCGCAACGACAACCTCTACATCTGTATCGGCGGCATGGGGCTGTACCGCGTCGCGCCGGACGGCACGGTGGAGAAGGCCACCGACGAGACCAACCGCAGCCTGACCTCGGTCAACGACGACAGCCGGCTGCGACTGGCCGACGACCTCGACATCACCGACGGCGGGCTGATCTTCTTTTCCGAGGCGACGATCCGCTACGAAATGGACGAGTGGCCGGTCGACGGGCTGGAGGCGCGCGGCAACGGCCGCATCATCTGCTACGACACCAACAAGGGCACCACCCACACCGTGCTGCGCGGGCTCAAATTCCCCAACGGCATCTGTGTCGCCAGCGACGGCCAGTCGATCCTGTTCGCGGAGACCTTCGGCTGCTCGATCAAGCGCTACTGGTTCGAGGGGCCGAAGCAGGGCACCGTCGAGACGGTGATGGACAACCTGCCGGGCTATCCCGACAACATCAACCTGGCGTCCGACGGCAACTACTGGCTGGCGCTGGTCGGCATGCGCAGCCCGGCGCTCGATCTCGCCTGGAAGATGCCGGGCTTCCGCCGGCGCATGGCCAAGCGCGTGCCGGTCGACGAATGGCTGTTCCCCAACATCAACACCGGCTGCGTCGTCAAGTTCAACGAGCAGGGCAAGATCCTCGAATCGCTCTGGGATCTCAAGGGCCTCAACCACCCGATGATCACCTCGATGCGCGAGCACCGCGGCTATCTCTATCTCGGCGGCATCTCCAACAACCGGATCGGCCGCTACAAGCTCGACGGCGCCGACCCGAACTTCGTCCAGTACGACAAGCGATGGGGAAGACGCCCGTGATCGGCGCGGTCAGGGAATTCGCCAACCGTATCCTCGGCCGCGGCGAGGCGACCATCACCGTGCCGTCGTTCGACGGCGCGCTGAAGCCGAACCAGAAGCTGGAAGCCGCCGAAACCGTGCTGAGCTGCGCGGCGCCGGAGGACCTGGCGAGCGACGGCACCGCGCTGTACCTCGCCGACGGGCCGCGGCTGCTGCGGCTCGACGGCGCCGGGCCGACCGAGCTGCGTGCCTTCGACCTGCCGATCTCGGCGCTCGCCTTTCTGCCGGACGGGGCGCTTGCGGTCGCGCTCGCCGGCCGCGAGGTGCGGATCTATCCGTCCGCCGCCGCTCGCGATCCGAGCGCGCTGTTCGCCGGCCACGGCTTGAACGCGGTCAACGCGCTGGCGCCGGCGTCCGACGGCACGCTGATCGCGACCGACGGCTCGGCGAGGCGCGGCGTCGGCGACTGGGCGCGCGACCTGATGGAACTGGGGCGCAGCGGGAGGGTGTTGCGGCTCGAGCCCGGCACCGGGGCGGTCACGCCGATTGCGTCACAGCTCGGCTACGCGTTCGGCGCCTGCGTGACCGGCGACACCGTGCTGGTCAGCGAGAGCTGGCGCCACCGCCTGATCGCGATCGCGCCCGATGGCTCGACGCGGGTGGTGCTGCGGCATCTGCCGGTCTATCCGTCACGGCTGGCGCCCGCCGCGGCCGGCGGCTACTGGCTCACCGCGTTCACCGCGCGCACCCAGCTCGTCGAATTCGTGCTGCGCGAGCCCGGCTATCGCCGCCGCATGATGGCCGAGATCGACCCGGCCTACTGGGTGGTGCCGCGGCTGAGCTCGGGGCATTCCTTCAAGGAGCCGATGCAGGGCGCGCACCTGAAAACCATGGGCGTCGTCAAGCCGTGGGCGCCGCCGCGCTCCTACGGCCTGGTCATCCGCCTCGACGCCGAGGGCGCGCCGCTCTATTCGCTGCACAGCCGCGTCGACGGGGTCAACCACGGCATCGTCGCGGCGGTCGAGTTCGGCGGCGACCTGGTGATGATCGCGAAGGGGCCGGGCCGCGTCCTCAGGCTGCCGCTGGCGCCGCTTGCGAAGGAGTTCGGGGCATGAGCGACATCATCCTTTCACTGAGCGGGGCCACCAAGCTGTATGCCGGCGTGCCCGCCATCGAGGAGGTCGATTTCGACCTGCGTCGCGGCGAGATCCATGCCCTGGTCGGCGAGAACGGCGCCGGCAAGTCGACGCTGACCAAGGTGATGGCGGGGGTGGTGATGCTGACCTCGGGCACCATGACGGTCGACGGCGTGGTGGTGGCGCCGAAGACGCCGCTGGAGGCGCGCCATCTCGGCATCGGCATGGTGTTCCAGGAGAACAGCCTGGTGCCGACCATGACGGTGGCGCAGAACCTGTTTCTCGGCCAGGAGAAGTTCTACAACCGGCTGCGCGGCATCTACATCGCCGCCCAGCAGTTCCTGCAATCGCTCAACTTCGACGTCACGCCGACGGTGACGGTGGGGGCGCTCGGCGCCGCCAAGAAGCAGATGGTGGAGATCGCGCGCGCGGTGTTGCATCGCGCCAAGATCATCATCTTCGACGAGCCGACCGCGTCGCTGACGCCGGAGGAGAAGAAATACTTCTTCGACCTGGTGCGCGACCTGAAGAAGCGCGGCGTCTCGATCGTCTTCATCTCGCACGCGCTGGAGGAGGCGCTGCTGCTCGCCGACCGCATCACCGTGCTGCGCGACGGCAAGCGCGTCGTCACCGACGACGCGGCCAGGTTCGATCGCGCGCGGATCGTGCAGGCGATGGTCGGGCGCGACCTCTCCAACACGCTGTACGGCGCGCGCAAGGCCACGGCGCGCCCGGCGGGTGGCCGCGTTCTCACCGTGCAGAACCTGAAAATGGCGCCGATGGTGAAGAACAATTCGCTCTCGGTGTTCGCAGGCCAGATCACCGGGGTGTTCGGCCTGGTCGGCGCCGGCCGCACCGAGACCTTCAAGGTGGTGGCCGGCGTGCTCAAGCGCGACTTCTTCCACGGCGGCGAGATCCTGCTGCACGACAAGCCGGTGCGGTTTCGCGTGCCGGCGCCGGCGGTGCGCGCCGGCATCGCCTATGTCACCGAGGACCGCAAGGTCGAGGGCTTCTTCGAGACCGCCTCGATCGCGCGCAACATCTATCTCGGCCTGCTGGCGAAATTTCCCGGCGGCCGCTGGCTGCTGTCGCGGCGCGAGACCAACACGGTCGGCACCGGCTGGATCGAGCGGCTGAAGGTGCGCGCGATCAGCGACGAGGCCAAGGTGGTCGAGCTCTCCGGCGGCAACCAGCAGAAGGTGGTGATCGCCAAGTCGCTGATCCAGCAGCCCGAGCTGATCATCTTCGACGAGCCGACGCGCGGCGTCGACGTCGGCGCCATCGTCGAGATCCACGAATTGATCAATCGGCTGGCCGACGAGGGCAAGGCGGTGGTGGTGATCTCCTCCTACCTGCCGGAGATCATGGCGCTGTCCGACCGCATCCTGGTGTCGCGCCAGGGCAAGGTGGTCGAGGAGTTCTCGGCGCTGGAGGCGACCGAGGAGAAGATCATGTACGCGGCGATCCACTGATCGCGCGACATAGCTCTAGATTGCCAGCAGAAGGTACTAGATCGCCAGCAGAAAACTCTCGGCGGCCTCGCAGGGCGCGCAGAAGTAGATGCGCTCCTCGAGCTTGTGCGTTCGCGGCTCGATCAGCACCAGCCGCATCGTGTGGCCGCATCGCGTGCAGGGCAGTTCGATGGCCTGGAAGTGCGAGCAGGTCGGCGTTGGACGTGGAATGAACATCTGGCTCCTCCCCTTGTTGCCAGCCAGAGAAACACGCAACGAACGAATCAACCTTGGCGAGTAGAGCAATCGGGCCGTAATTGGACAAGCGTCCAAGG
>JBKQQE010000607.1:0-7319 GCA_052326245.1 Xanthobacteraceae bacterium
AATGGTCGGATCGGCTGGGACTTCCCCGGCTCTCATGACCTCAACTTCTCGAACCGCCCGGTGCGGACCCGCATGCCGGGTGGTGTGGCAGGGGTGCGACCCAAAAGGTCGCCCCCTATGCCGATTCATTTGCTCCGGCGTGGCGCGGAAGCGGTCAGGTCTGCGACGGATCGATCAAATCGTCCGCGCCACCACGCGCGCCGTCATCGCTTTCCCGCCGCGGTCAGGACTGGTCGTCGAGGTCGTAGTGCCGCGCCAGCTCGTCGCCGACCTCGACCGCATGGCCGATCAATTCGCCGAGTTCCGGCAGGTTCGGATCGGGCGGAGAACTGACCCTCCAGGTATCGCCGTCGCGGATCACCGAGAGTTTGAAACCCGGCGGAATCGCGTGGTGCGGCGAGAGCTCGGCCCTGATCAGGTCCTCCAGCTGCTGTGCGGTTCTGCGCTCCTTCATCGAGGTCTCCCGTTGCGGTTTGTTGGTTCGACGCCGCGCCTTCTCCGGAGGCGCCGGTCAACGCATGTCGGAGCTGCTTGCCGCGGCGTTCCTGGAACTCAGGCTACTACAAATTGGATGGTCGCGTTTGATTGGACTCCGTGCGATGCGTCTCTACGATAAAATCCAGGTCCTGCGCTCCCGTCACGGGGGCCATCGAGACGCTCCCGCCGATGCCTTCTCCAGAACCTCTGCCGTCCCCCGCGTCGCCGCCCTCGCGGACGGCCGGTGCCGCGTCGTTGCTCCGCCACAGGCCGTTCCTGGTTTTTTTCGCGGCGCGCAGCCTGTCGCGGTTTGCGTCGCAGATCGCCGCGGTGGCCAATGGCTGGCTGATCTATGACCTGACCGGCAGCGCCTTCTATCTCGGTCTGGCGGGGCTGACCCAGTTTCTGCCGACAGCGGCGCTGGTGTTCGTCGCGGGCCATGCGGTCGATCGCTACGATCGCAGGCGGGTGATGCAGCTGTGCCAGATCGCCGAGGGACTGACCGCGGTCTGGCTGGCGTGGGGAAGCCTGCAGGGCTGGCTCACCGTCCCGATGGTGTTCGCCGCGCTGCTGGTATTCGGAACGGCGAACGCGTTCGAGAGCCCGGCCGGGGCGGCGCTGCTGCCGGCGGTGGCGCCGCCAGGCCGCGTGCAGCAGGCGACCTCGGTGTTCACCGCCGGCGCCCAGGTGGCGACGATCACCGGTCCGGCGCTGGGCGGCGTGGCCTACGCGTTGTCGCCGGGCGCGCCCTTCGCCACGATGGCGTTATTTTGGCTGGCCGCCGCGGTGCTGATCGCCGCCATGGCGCTGGAGCGCCCCGTCGAAGCCAGGGACCCGCCGACCCTCGGCGCGCTGTTCGATGGCGTGCACTTCGTCCGCAGCAATCCGACCATCCTCGGCACCATCTCGCTCGATCTGTTTGCGGTGCTGCTCGGCGGGGCCACCGCGCTGCTGCCGATCTATGCCCGCGATATTCTGCACACCGGCCCGTGGGGGCTCGGCGTGCTGCGCGGCGCGCCCGCGGTCGGCGCGCTGCTGATGACCTTCGTGCTCGCCCGCTTCAGCATCCGGCGTCGGGTCGGGATCCGCATGTTCCAGGCCGTGATCGCCTTCGGGATCGCGACGGTGGTGTTCGCGCTGTCGTCCCGGCTCTGGCTGTCGCTCGCAGCCCTTGCGGCGATGGGCGCCGCCGACACCGTGAGCGTGGTGATCCGCTTCTCGCTGGTGCAGCTGGCGACGCCCGACGCGATGCGCGGCCGGGTCGGCGCGGTCAATTTCCTGTTCATCAATGCGTCCAACCAGCTCGGCGAATTCGAGAGCGGCATGGTTGCCGCGCTGGTGGGCGCGGTGCCGTCCGCCGTGCTGGGCGGTCTCGGCACCATCGCGGTTGCGTTGTTGTGGATGAAACTGTTCCCGGCGCTGCGCCACGTGGAGCGGCTGGAATGACGCGCCCCAGCTTCTCGATGACGCCGGAGGTCATCACGCGCCGCGCGCGCGGGCACGCCGCGATCAGGAATCGCCGCTGGCCATCTCGAGCAGCTTTTCGCTGGGGTAGTTCTCGCCGATCGACATCGCGCAGATCCGCGACAGCTGCCGGTAGGGCAGGCCGGTCTCCTCGGCCCAGGCGTTGAACTGCGCCTGCACCTTGGCGAGATCGCGCTTCGACTTGATTTCCTCCGCGACGTCGACCCCGGCGTCGCGCAAGCAGGCGACCACGTCGCGCGACGTGACGAAGCAGTCCCAGTCGAGGAAGCGCAGCAGCATCTGGCCGGTGTTGCCGCCGAGCCGGCTGCCCCGCGTCGCCAACTGGTCGAGCAGGCCGACCTCGTCGGAGGCGGGCCATTTCGCAAGCCACTTGCCGAAGCTGCCGTGCTCGCGCGCGATATCGCGAACGAAGCCGGCGTTGGCGCGCACCGACATGATCTTGGCGCCGTTGCGCACGATGCGCGTGTCCTTAAGCAGCGCATCCCAGAACTCGTCCGGCTGCAGCGTCAGCCTGCCGGGATCGAAGCCCAGGAAGGCCTGCTCGAAGCCCGGCCATTTCGCCTCGATCACGCTCCAGGCGAAGCCCGCCGAAAACACCCGCTTCGACATTTCCGCCAGGGCGCGATCGTCGCGCAAACGGGCAAGCGCCTTCGGGTTCGGCGCCGGGGGCAAGAGCCGCGCCAGCGCCGCGGCGCCGCCCTTGCGCTTTTCGGCACGGGCGCGAATTTTCCTGAACGGGATCACGATGCGGGAGCTCCCAGGACAGCCACGGACATTGCCGTCTAGTCTTAGATCATGTCGGCCCCGTCGTCGTCATCCGGCACGGATTTCCTTACCCCCGGGGCCGTGCAGCCCAGCCTCGCCGGCGGTTTGTCCCCCAGATCGGGAGCTCGACGATAGATCCGTTTCACGAACCCGGCGAATTAAGAAATACTGTTTGTTTGCAATGATTTCCAATCCGTCGCCATAGTCGCGCAACCGGCCTGCGCCGGTTCGCGCCGGTCATTGGGCAGCAGGGACCATTGCGCGCGGGGCGGGCAAGGATAGCGGAATGTCGGATCTCACCATCAACGCGTCGCAGCCGATCGTGCTCAAGGCCTCGACGGTCACCGAGGATTGGCTGGCCGTCGTCATCGGCGTTGGCGTGTTCGTGCTCGCGCTCGGCAGTGTCGGCGGCGTCGATCTGTTGGGATGGGCCGTCACCACCTCGGTCTACGCGGATCTGACCCAGGCGCTCGCGCCGGTCGCCAAGGGCTATGGCTGGCTCGGGGGTGGCGGCGCGCTGCTGGCGACCTACGCCGCGCTTCTCGTCGTGCTCGGCGCGGCCGTGGCGGCGCTCGGCGGCAATGTCGGAAAATTCGCGGCCGCCTTCACCGTGGTCTTTGCCATCGCCTATGCGAGCTGGATCGTCGGCAGCTACGCCCATCTCGCGGCGGTGACGCCGGCCGAGCAGCAGAAATTCGGCATCGCGTGGTCGCTGAAGCTCACCAACGAGGGCGGCTTCATCGTCGCGCTCGTGGCCGGCCTGGTGATCGCGAATTTCTTCCCGCGCTTCGCGGAATGGCTGAAGGAGGCGATCCGCCCGGAATTCTACATCAAGATCGCCATCGTCATCCTCGGCGCCACCGTTGCCGTCACCGCGGCCGGCCGCCTCAACCTCGCGTCCTCGATCCTGTTGCGCGGCGTCGCCGCGATCGTCGAGGCCTATCTGATTTATGGGTCGGTGGTCTATTTCGTGGCCCGCAAGTGGTTCGGCTTCAGCCGCGAGTGGTCGGTGCCGCTGGCCTCCGGAATCTCGATCTGCGGCGTGGCCGCGGCAATCGCCACCGGCGGCGCCATTCGCGCGCGTCCCGCCGTGCCCATCCTGGTGTCCTCGCTGGTGGTGGTGTTCGCGGTGGTGGAGGTGTTGATCCTGCCGGTGCTGGCGCAGACGTTTCTGTGGCAGGAGCCGCTGGTCGCGGGGGCCTGGATCGGGCTCGCGGTGAAGACCGACGGCGCCGCCGTCGCCGGCGGCGGCATCACCGAGGCGCTGATCATGGCCAAGGCCGCGGCCGAGGGCATTCACTACCAGCCCGGCTGGATTCTCGCGACCACCGCCACCGTGAAGGTCTTCATCGACATCTTCATCGGGGTCTGGGCCTTCATTCTCGGCTACATCTGGACCAATTACATCGACAAGGGTCCCGACAAGGCGAAGCCGATCGAGATCTGGCAGCGCTTTCCGAAATTCATCCTCGGCTTCCTGCTGGTGTTTGCCTTCTCGCTCTGGCTGGCCATGGGCAGCACGCCCGCCATCGCCAAGGCGCTGCCGGCCGCGGCTGGCGAGGCCAACGTGTTCCGGGTGATCTTCTTCATCCTGACCTTCTTCTCGATCGGCGTGCTCTCGGATTTCCGCAAGCTGTGGCAACAGGGCTTTGGCAAGCTCGCCGCGGTGTATTTCGTCAGCCTGTTCGGCTTCGTCATCTGGGTGGGTCTCTTGATTTCGTGGATCTTCTTCAGCGGCGTCAAGCCACCGCTTGCCAGCTAACATCGCGAGGTCGACAATGCCCAATCCGTCTGTTGAAGTTACCTCCCAGGACACGCCCGAGCCGCTGCTGCCGATCGAGAAGACGCTGATCGGCTGGAGCCTCGGCCTCGGCATCGTGCTGCTGATTTTGCTCGCGGCCGTCAACCACTGGGTGCCGGTCGCGCCGTAGAACCTCTAGAAGCCGCCGCGTGAATGCCGAAATTTCACCGCCGGCGGCCCATCAAAACACCGACATTGCTGCCGTTACTCGCCCCGGCGTTTCCAATCCCGGGGAGGTAGCGATGTCGGTTCGAGGTCTCATGGTGTTGATGGGGCTCGTGGTCGCAGGGATCACCGCGGGCCAGGCGGCCGCGCTGAAGCCGGACCTGTCGTCATCGGCCGGAATTCTGCACTGGATGAACGGCTACCGCAGCCAGCCGGATCCGCTGCGCGCCGCTGAGGCGATCCACGCCTTGAGCGAACTGGGCGAACTGCACAATCAGGAATCCGCCGGCGTCTATCTCGGCTTTGCCGCCGGCGTGCTGGCAAGCAATCCGTCGAAGGCCGACGAACTGGTCGGCAGGATGCTGCCGATGCCGGCCGAGGACCAGTGGCTGGTGGTACGTGCCGTGGCCTATTCCGCAATTCCTGGGTGGAAGGACCTGCTCGCGCGGGTCGCTCCCAGAGTGCCGGCGCGCGGGCCGATGCTGCAGAAATACCTGGCCGGCACGTTGCCGACGCTCGCCCAGTACAGCGCCGACGAGACCAGCCAGGGCTGGCTCGACCGTACGGCGAAACTCCTGAAGATCTCGTTCAAGCCCGAGGCCCATCCGGTGGTGCTGCGGGCGAGCCCGGAGATCCTGGATACGCTGTGGGGCTACTATTTCGCCACCGGCGACAGCACGCCGCTGCAGCACATCATCAGCCTGCTGCCCTGGGCCAAGGATCGCGACCTGGTCGACAGGCTGACGCTGGGCAGCATGGCCAAGTATACGCTGGCGCAGAATGCGTCGCGCGATCCGGTGCTGCTGGCGACGCTGAAGACGCTGCGCAACACCGAAGCCAGGGAAACACGATCCGTGCTCGACGAGGTGATCGAGGCGGCGGACGATGTCGACGTCTCGCGCCTGCGCCGCGAGGCGCTAGCCGCACTGGATGAACTCAAGCGCAAGGGCTCGGCCACCAAGCGGGATGTCACGCTGTGGGGCCAGATCGGGGAAGGCGCGGTCGCCGCTGGATGCATCGCCGCCGCGGTCGCGGGGCAGGTCGAGCTCGGCATTCCCTGCGTGGTCGGCGGCGCGGTCTCGACCGGCGCGCTCAATCTGTGGTCGTCGCAGAACTAGAGCTTGAGCCGGACCGGAACGGCCGCGTGAGCGAAAAGTGGAGACCGATTTTCCGAAAGAATCACATTAGGGCGCGTACTCATAAATCGGGCTTGATTGGCGCGGGCTTGACCAATGTCCGCTATGCACCGGCAGGACCAAATTCCGCACCGCAGCGAAATGACGCGATGTGAGCACAAAAAAGAGAGGCCGTCTCGCGGCGGTCTCTCCAAATTCAATCACCTCAGCTGGCTTAATCAGGCAGCTCGCTTGAACGCCTCGCGCGCTGCCTGATTGGCGCGATCGAACGCAGCGCGGGTTTCCGCCAAAACCGCCATCAGCGCGGACCATGACTGTGTCCCCATCCGGTCCAGGTGCTTCTGGAGTTTTCCCTCTGCTGCAACGGCGTCGGCCTGCATGCGCTTCACGGCAGCATCGATTTCAGCCTGACGCGCAGTAGCGAACTGCTTGGTATCGCCGCCAAACTTGTCGGCGGCCTCTCGCCACGCCTTCAGTTGGGCTTCCGACTGAAGCTTGAATGTCGCCTGCTGCTGTTCGACTTGCTTGCTGAAGCTCTCGACGTATTTCTTGACCTCGGCCTCGAACGAATTCCACTCTGGCTCCAGTCTTGCCTTTGCGCTGGTCCACGCGGCCTCGTTGGCTTCCGCCTGCTTCTTGACGGTGTCCCGGAAGATATCACGGCTTTTGCCCAAGTCAGCGAGGGCCTTGTCAGCCTTGCCGCGGGCATCGGCCTGCACCTCGCCAACTTTGCCTTCAAGCGACGTCAGTACGGCTTCCATTTCATTGAGTCGTTCCTTTGCCCAATTTACATAGAAGTGGATATTGCTTTGCGTTTGCATAGGCATTTGCTCATCTCCATCAATTGCCAAAGATATGCGCGACGATTGTCTAAACCCCAGAGTCGGGCTTGCGGCTCCAGGAATAGACTACCCTTGCTACCTCGCAACATGGGCTCATGCTGCGAGCGCTTCCTTGATCAACGTGCCCGCCTGCTTAAGTTTGGCAGCTCGCCGATCATGATCGGCACGCACTTCGGCAATGCGCTCCTTAATCCGAGCCTTGTTTTCTGCGACGGCCTTCGTAACCTGATCATTCAGTGCGCTAATCTTGGCGTTGGTGTCCTTTTCCAGCTTTTGCAACTTCGTCTGCGCCTCGTTGGACAATTGATCGAGCCTTGCCCTGACGTCATTGATCCGTGTCTGGAGCTTTGTTTTTGCCCCCGCGGCTGACTGCGCCATTTCCGCTTTCAATTGCGCGAGCTCCGCCTTGCGTGCAGCTGTCTCCTTTGCAATTTCGGTTTCCTCGAAGTCGGAACGCCACTCCCGCACGACGGAGCCGCCGATCGCCTCCATACGTGTATTGAGCGGCGTGACCCAATCCTCATCGACCTCGGCTATCACCGCCGCCTTGCCCGGGGCCAACTCGCGCGAAACCTTGTCAAGGAAGTCCGTGCCGACGCCGACGTTGAGAAGATCGCTAATGCCCCCAAGCAGCATGCCGGCGGTCAG
>JBKQQE010000608.1:0-4365 GCA_052326245.1 Xanthobacteraceae bacterium
AAGATTCTAGTGTGGTTTTGGATTTGACATTCGCTTGGAGAGTTCGCGGCAATACTGAAGCGAATGTCAAATCCACCACACTAGCTGGCACGGCACTTGCCACGGCACCTGCGATCTGACGCGACGAGAACGCGGTAGCAACACCACCGCAATCACCCCCGATACGAGGTGCCTATGACTGCGACGTCCCCATCGATCGCCGCGGACCAGACCAGGTCCCGCTGGATTCAGCTCGGGCTTGGCCTCGTCGCCATGATGGCGATCTCCAGCCCGCAATATGTCTGGACCCTTTTTGTCAAATCTTTTCAGTCCACTACCGGGTCCGAGCTGTCGGCCGTCCAGGTTACCTTTTCGCTCCTGATCGTGCTCCAGACCTGGCTGTCGCCGCTGCAGGGGTGGTTGATCGACCGCTTCGGATCGCGGCTCCTGATCACCGTTGGCTGCCTGCTGAGCGGCCTGGGATGGATCGCCTCTGCCCATGTTCAAGGCATCTGGGGCCTCTATCTCACCTACGGGCTGTTCTGCGGCGTCGGCACCGGCATTGTCTATGTGGGCATTGTCGGGCTGATGGTGCGCTGGTTTCCGGATCGCCGCGGGCTCGCCACCGGTGTGGTTGCCGCCGGCTACGGCTTCGGAGCCATTCTCACCACGTTTCCCATCGACAGCATGATCAAGGGCTCGGGCTATCAGCCCACCCTCGTGACTTTCGGTATCATTCTCGGGGTGGTCGGCGCACTCGCCGCGCTCGGCCTGCGCGACCCTTCGGCGGCGCAGGTGGCCGCGGCGGTGCCGGTCCACAGCGCGCCCGCGGTCGCCGACGTTGCGCCGGCGACGATGCTGAAGACGCCGGTGTTCTGGCTGATGTTCGTCATGATGACCATGATGTCGACCGGCGGCCTCATGGTGATCTCGCAATTCGCCTCCTTCAGCAAATCCTTCGGCGTCGCCGACAAGCTGGTGTTCGGGCTCGCGGCGCTGCCGCTGGCGCTGTCCATCGATCGCATCACCAACGGATTGACCCGGCCGTTCTTCGGCTGGGTGTCGGATCGCATCGGGCGCGAGCAGACCATGCTGATCGCGTTCATGCTGGAGGCTGCGTCGATCTACCTGCTGTTGACGTTCCGCGACAACGCCGTGCTGTTCGTGTTGCTGTCCGGCGTGGTGTTCTTCGGCTGGGGCGAGATCTTCTCGCTGTTTCCCTCGACCCTGACCGACACCTTCGGCACCCGCAACGCCACCACCAATTACGGCTTCCTGTACATGGCCCAGGGCATCGGCTCGGTGCTGGGCGGACCGGTGGCAGCCAGGATCTTCGAAGCGTCGGGGAGCTGGATGCCGGTGTTCACGCTGGTCATTGCCATGGACGTGATCACCGCGCTGCTGGCATTCTTCGTGCTGAAGCCGATGCGGGCGCGCTTCCTGGCGTCCCGGTTCTGACATTCGCATCACCACACTGGCGCGGGGCTGAATTTCTCCGGAACGCGCCGGCAGAAGTTGCCGGCGCTGGCAGGATTTGCCGGATCGCGGCGCCGGTCTGCGCTCGAACGGCATTGAATTGACAGGAGATTTCGCGCGGCACGGCATTTGCTCATACGTTGGCATCGACAGTCGCGTCTTTGCTCGGGGTAAATGTCAATGTTGATGGCTCTTGGCGGATCATCCAGCCTTTCTCAATTGCTCGCGTCGCTGCAAAACGCCTCGGGCTCGGTTCAGAACAGTGCGTCGAACATGTTCAATGCCGTCGCCGGCGCGACGGGAACATCGGCGACGACGACGCCATCGACCACGTCGGGCAGCAGCAGCACCAGCGGGACCTTGTCGCCGAATTCGTTCGCCGCGATGCTGGCCGAGCAAGGCCAGAGCACGAGCGGCACCCAAAGTTCGTCGCAGAGCCCGTCGGCGGCCATGAACAGCCTGTGGGCGGCGATGGACCCCAACAGCAGCGGCCAGGTCACCAAGGCGCAGTTCGAGGCCGATTTCGGCGCCGGAGGCACCAATACCCAGGCCGCCGACGCCGTGTTCTCGCAGATCGACAAGAACGGCACCGGTTCCATCAGCGAGAGCCAGCTGGCCTCGGCCCTGAAAGGCGCGGGGCATCATCATGGCCATCACATGCACGGGTCGGGCGGCGACGCTGCCGACGCGCTGACGGGATCGAGCAGCAGCCAGGGCACCGACTCGACCGGAACCACGGATCCGCTGCTGCAGGCCCTGCAGGGGGCATCGACCTCTTCATCGACCAACAACAACGGCTCGACGTCGACAACCATCACCTACGCGGACGGATCGACGGTCACCATGACGACGCCGGCTGGCGCGACATCCGGCAGCACCAGCTCGACGAACGCGGCCGCAAGCACGAGCAGCAGCGTCCAGCAGTCGACCTTCAACATGCTGGAACAGATGATCCAGCGTCAGGCCAACGCGCTGGCGGCCTCGACCACGCAGGCGGTGTCCGTTACCGCCTGAACCTTGGTGAAGGGCGTCAGCCCCCGAAGCGGTCGCGCCACGCCGGCAGACTATCCACGAACGGCAACGCGGTCGCCTCATACGCGCCACGCGCGATCGCCCGCGCCACCACGTTGGCCGCGACCATGCCGAGCTCGGTCAGGCCGATCAGCGGCTCGATCGGCTTTTGTCCGGTCGCGGCGGCGAACACCACGTCGCCGTCGAGCGGGGCGTGGACCGGATAGATCGCGCGGGCAAACCCGGTCTGCGCGATCATCGCCAGCCGCCGGGTCTGCGCCTTGCTCAGCACGGCGTCGGTGACCACCACCGCAAGCGTGGTGTTTTCCGCCGCGGTGGCGGCGGGCCCGCCCTTCAGTCGCATCGCCAGCATGTCGGGGGAGAAGCTCGCCGGCCAGCCGCGTCCGCCGAACTCGTTCGCGGTCTCGAACGGCGCCGCCCAGAACCACGGACCATCGCCCATGGTGACGCTGCCGACCGCATTGACCACCGCCAGCGCCGCGACGGCGATGCCGTCCCGCGTCGTTGCCGAGGCCGATCCCAGTCCACCCTTGAGATTGGCGGTGGTGGCGCCCAGCCCGGCGCCGACGCTGCCCAGCGCAAAGGTTTCGGAGGCGGCCTCGGCCGCGGCATAGCCGAGGTCCCGGTACGGCGCGAAGCGGCCCCAGTTCTTGTCGCCACCGTTGAGGAGATCGAAAACGATCGCTCCCGGCACGATCGGAATCACGGCGCCGCGCACCTGGAAGCCGCGCCCCTGGCCGGCGAGCCAGGCCTGGACGCCGCCGCCGGTCTCGAGCCCGAAGGCGGAGCCCCCGGAGAGCGCCACCGCGTCGATCCGCTCCACCGTGTTGGCGAGGTCGAGCAGGGAACCCTCGCGGGTGCCGGGACCGCCACCGCGCACGTCCATCGCCGCGACCGCCGGCGTATCGAACAGCACCGCCGTGACGCCGGAGGCGAGCCGCGCGTCGTCGGCGTGGCCGACGCGAACGCCGGGGATGTCGGTCAAGAGATTGTTCACGGCGGCATTCCTCCTCAAGCCAGCATGCGCGCGGCCGCTACCGGCGGTCAATCGCCGCTCACGGCCCGATCACAACGGCAGGAGTTGGCGTCGCCAAGGGCTTGCCTTGCGCGACCGGGCCGGTGCATGTAGTCCCGCATGGACGCTCATGTCACATTCCCCGCGGCCCTGATCGCCGGGCTCATCAGCTTTCTGTCGCCCTGCGTGCTGCCGCTGGTGCCGCCCTATTTGGTCTATCTCACCGGCGCGACCATCGAACATGTCGCGAACGAAGAACTCGCCGCGTCCAAGCGCGCCGTGATGCTGTCGGCGGTGATGTTCGTGCTCGGTTTCTCCACGGTGTTCGTGGCGCTCGGCGCCAGCGCCAGCCTGATCGGCGCGCTGTTCCGGGCGTGGTCGGCGCAGCTGTCGATCGTCGCCGGCGTCGCCATCATGATCATGGGGCTGCATTTCCTCGGCCTGACCCGGATCGGCCTCCTGATGCGGGAGGGGCGGCTGCCGATCCCCAAGCCGGTCGGATTGTGGGGTGCCTACGCCATGGGGCTCGCCTTCGCGTTCGGCTGGACGCCGTGCATCGGACCGATCCTGGCGGCGATTCTGTCGGTGGCGGCCTCCGCCTCGACCGTCACCAAGGGTGCGGCGCTGCTTGCGGTCTATTCGGCCGGGCTCGGTATTCCGTTTCTGCTCGCGGCCTTCGCGATCGAGCAGTTTTCCGCGGCCTTCGCGCGGATGAAGCGGCATCTCACCACGGTGGAGCACGCCATGGGCGCGCTCATGGTGCTGACCGGCATCGGCTTCCTCACCGGCGCGGTCTCCGATGTCAGCATCTGGCTGCTGGAAACCTTCCCCGTGCTGTCGAAATTCGGCTAGAGCATTTTCCG
>JBKQQE010000609.1:0-3129 GCA_052326245.1 Xanthobacteraceae bacterium
ATCGGAATATTGGCGGTGCCGATTCTGATCCAGGTCTATCTGAACGCCGGGCTCGCCTATTGGCTCAGCCGTCGTTTTGGCGTCGCATGGCGTGTTGCGGCGCCGGCTGCCCTCATCGGCGCGAGCAACTTCTTCGAGCTGGCGGTCGCGGCGGCCATCAGCCTGTTCGGCCTGAATTCGGGCGCCGCGCTCGCGACCGTCGTCGGCGTGCTGGTCGAAGTTCCGGTGATGCTGTCGGTCGTCAAGATCGTGAAGGCGACCCGCGGCTGGTACGAGGCCGGCGCTGTTTCGCGCTCCGCTTCGAAGGCCGAGGCGAGAATATGAGCGTCACGATCTATCACAACCCGGACTGCGGAACCTCGCGCAACACGGTCGCCATGATCCGCCAGAGCGGCGCCGAGCCGACCGTGATCGAGTATCTGAAGACGCCGCCGTCCCGCGAACAGTTGTGCGCCCTGATCGCCGCCATGCGGATCCCGGTGCGGGCGCTGCTGCGGGAAAAAGGTACGCCCTATCACGAACTCGGCCTGGCCGACCCCAGGTGGACCGACCAACAGCTCATCGATTTCATGCTCGAACACCCAATCCTGATCAACCGTCCGATCGTGGTGACGCCGAAGGGCACCAAGCTGTGCCGACCGTCGCAGGCCGTGCTCGAGATCCTGCCGAATCCTCATATTGGCCGGTTCGTCAAGGAGGACGGCGAGGTCGTCGATGCGGACTGACTTTTCGGACCGCAGACGTCGATCCGGCAAGCGTCGCGGCTCCTGATCCGGTCACCGGCGGACGCCGCGGGCCATGCGTCGCCCCCGTTGAATCCTGGCTGGGCTTGCTAACGGCTGTGGCTGGGATATTATGTCCATCTGTCTCGACATAAAATGAGCGCGTCATCGTCGCGTCATCCGGCTTGTCGATGACTATGGACGCATGTCGCGAGCGATCCGGAAGGACCCACAATGGTTGATGTGACCGAGGCGGCAATCGAAGGCTTTGGTTCCCTTGCCCAGATCACCCGCCTGAACGCCCTGCGGCACCTTCTGGCGGTCCATCCGCACGGCCTGGCGGCCGGGGAAATCGCCAGAATCTGCCAAGTTCCCCACAATACCATGTCGACGCATCTGGGAATCCTGGCCCGTGCCGGCCTCGTTGCCGCCGACAAGGATGGCCGCGTCGTCAACTACCGCGCCAATGTCGACGGCTTCCGCCGACTGATGGATTTCCTTGCGCAGGACTGCTGCAGCGGCCGGCCGGAGCTTTGCGGATATTCGGTCGGCGCAAAGGCCGCTCCGGTCGAACAACCCGCCCCGGACGTTCTGCTGCCTTCCTTCAACGTCCTGTTTCTGTGCACGCACAATTCGGCGCGGTCGATCATCGCGGAGGCGCTGCTGCAGAAAATCGGGAACGGACGATTTCGCGCCTATTCCGCCGGCTCCGACCCCGCGCGACGACCGCTGCCGGAAGTGCTGGAACGGTTGAGGCTGCTGGGTCACGACGTTTCTCAACTGCGCTGCAAATCGTGGGACGAATTCAAGGGACCAGACGCCCCGCGGATGGATTTCATCATATCGCTTTGTGACGCGCCGGAGGGCCAGTTCTGTCCGGATGTCGGCGCCCAGTTCGTCACCGGCGCCTGGCCGCTGCCCGATCCGACGCAATTCACCGGCTCCGCGACCGAGCGGACGACACTACTGAACGAGCTCTACGCGATGATCCGCAGAAGGATCGAGATCTTCACGAGCCTGCCGTTCGCGTCGCTGAACCGGATGGCACTGAAGGCGCGGCTCGACGAGATCGGCGATACCACGCGCCTAACCCCCTAGGCAGGAGACACCATGCGGGTCGGCATCAACGGGATGGGTCGGATCGGGCGACTGGCGCTGCGGTCGGCATTCGGGGGCATCCACCGGCCCGACGACGACCCGCGCGCCGGCAACCGGCTGGAGGTCGTGCATGTCAACGAAGCGAAGGGCGGCATTGCCGCGACCGCGCATCTCGTCGAGTTCGACAGCATCCATGGCCGCTGGCGCGAAGCGATCAACGTCGACGGTGACGACAACATCGCCATTGGAGCACGCCGCGTCGGATTCACCGAGCGGCCGAATCCCGCCGACATCGCATGGGGCGATCTCGGCTGCGACATCGTGCTCGAATGCACCGGAAAATTCCTCAAGCCGGATCAGCTACAGGGCTATTTCGACCGCGGCGTGAAACGGGTCATCGTCGCCGCGCCGGTCAAGGACGATTCCGCGCTCAATATCGTCGTCGGCGTGAACCACGGTCTGTATGATCCGGACCGCCACCGCCTCCTTACCGCTGCGTCATGCACGACCAATTGCCTCGCGCCGGTGGTCAAGGTCATTCACGAGGCCATCGGCATTCGCCACGGCCAGATCACCACCATCCACGATCCCACCAACACCAACGTCGTGGTGGACGCGCCGCACAAGGATCTGAGACGCGCGCGGTCGGCGATGCTTTCGATGCAGCCGACGACCACGGGCAGCGCGACCGCAATTTCCCTGATCTATCCGGAACTGAAGGGAAAGCTGAACGGCCACGCGGTTCGGGTCCCCGTCCTCAACGCCAGCTTGACGGACTGTGTTTTCGAGCTTTCCCGCGAAACCACCGTCGCAGAGGTCAACGAACTCTTCACCAGCGCTTCGCGATCCGTGCTCGCGGGCATATTGGGCATCGAGACCCGCCCTCTCGTCTCCGCCGACTACAACAACGATTCCCGCAGTTCGATCGTAGACGCCGCCAGCACCATGGTGACCGACGGCACGCTTCTGAAGGTCTACGCCTGGTACGACAACGAAGTCGGATATGCCTGCCGCATGGTCGACCTGGCCAACATCGTTGACGGGGCGGGGGTGTAATGTCCGCGACCCGCAGCTACGTCATCGTAACCGCATCCTATTGGGGCTTTACGCTGGTCGACGGCGCCCTGCGCATGCTCGTGCTGTTCCACTTTTTCCGCCTGGGATATACGCCGTTCACGCTCGCGTTCCTTTTCCTGCTGTATGAAGCCGCCGGCATCGCGGCCAATCTCGCCGGCGGCTATTTCGCGTCGAAATACGGAATTCCGAGGATGCTGGCGGCGGGGCAGTTGCTCCAGATCGCCGGACTCCT
>JBKQQE010000610.1:0-3956 GCA_052326245.1 Xanthobacteraceae bacterium
GCGGCCGGCGCGCGAAAAACCCGCCGACGACGACCAGGGCTCGCTGTTCTGAGCGGCGCGCCAGGCCCGCTCATCTGAAGATGTGCAGCGCGGCGTATTGCAGCAGCATGATGGTCTTGGCGTCGACGATGCGGCCGTCGGCGATCATGGCGAGCGCTTCGTCGAAGGAAAGTTCCAGCACCTCGATGTCCTCGCCCTCATGGGCGACCCCGCCGCCGGCGCCGACCCGCATCGAGGGGTCGTATTCGGCCACGTAGAAGTAGAGCTTCTCGGTGACCGAGCCCGGGCTCATGAAGGCCTCGAACACCTTGCGGATAGCGCCGAGCCGGTAGCCGGTCTCCTCCTCGGCCTCGGCGCGGATCCGCGGCTCCGGCGCGGCGCCCTCGAGCTTGCCGGCCAGCGCCTCGATCATCAGCTCGTCGTAGCCGTTGACATAGGTCGGATAGCGGAACTGGCGGGTCAGCACCACGCTGCGCGTGTCGAGATTGTAGGGCAACAGCGTCGCGCCGTTGCCGCGGTCGAAGGTCTCGCGGTGCTGCAGCTGCCAGGCGCCGTCGGAGCGCCGCCATTCGAACGTGGTGGTCTTCAGCGTCGCCCAGTTGTCCGACAAGAGCCGGACGGCGTGGATGCGAATGCGCTCGGAGAGGCTCATGGGGGGATTCCTTGGTGTGTTTGCCGAAGGCGCGGCGATGCTGGATCGTCATGCCCGCACTTGTTGCGGGCATCCACGTCTTAACTGCATCGCCGAAAGAAAGACGTGGATGGCCGGGTCAAGCCCGGCCATGACGGAAAATGTGGAAATCCCGCCCTACAAAATCTTCCCCGGGTTGAGAATGCCGAGCGGATCGAGCGTCGCCTTCAGGCTGCGCATCACCGCGAGCGCCACCGGGTCCTTGAACTGCGGCAGCTCCTCGCGCTTCAGCACGCCGATGCCGTGTTCGGCCGAGATCGAGCCGCCGAGCCGCGCCACGATGGCGTGGACGACGTCGTTGACCTCGTGCCAGCGCGCGAGATACGCCGCCTGGTCGGCGCCGACCGGCTGGCTGACGTTATAGTGGATGTTGCCGTCGCCGAGGTGGCCGAACGGAAACGGCCGGGCGCCGGGGATCAGCGCGACCACCGCCGCGCTCGCCTCCGCGATGAAGGCCGGCACCAGCGCCACCGGCACCGAGACGTCGTGCTTGATCGAGCCGCCCTCGTGCTTCTGCACCGGCGACATCACCTCGCGCAGCGTCCAGAACGCCTGGCGCTGGTCGAGGTTGGCCGCGATCACCGCGTCGTCGATGACGCCGTCCTCCAGCGCGCGGGTGAGCACGCTCTCGATCACGGCGCGGGCGTCGTCGCGCTGCGAGGAGATTTCCATCAGCACGTACCAGGGCGAGGTGCCCGCGAGCGGCCGGCGGATGCCCGGCCCGTGCCGGACGCTGAACTCGATGCAGATCTCGGCCATCAATTCGAAACTCGTCAGCGTGCCGGCGGCCTCCGCCTGCGCGATCGCCAGCAGTTCGAGCGCGGCGGCCGGCGAACCCAGCCCGACGAAGGCGGTCTCGACGCTGCGCGGCCGCGGGAACAGCTTCAGCACCGCGGCTGTGATGATGCCGAGCGTGCCTTCGGCGCCGATGAAGAGATCGCGCAGGTCGTAGCCGGTGTTGTCCTTCTTCAATTTCGACAGCGCGTTGACGACGCGGCCGTCCGCCAGCACCACCTCGACGCCGAGCGCGAGGTCGCGCGCCACGCCGTAGGCCAGCGCCGTGGTGCCGCCGGCATTGCTGGAGAGGTTGCCGCCGATGGTGCAGCTGCCTTCCGATCCCAGCGACAGCGGAAACAGCCGCTCGGCGTCCGCCGCGCGCGCCTGCGCCACCGCCAGCACCACGCCGGCCTCGCAGGTCATGGTGTTGGACTGGGTGTCGAGGTCGCGGATCTTGTCGAGCCGGCGCAGCGACAGCACCACCTCGCCGTGATGCGGGGTCTGGCCGCCGACCAGCCCGGTGTTGCCGCCCTGCGGCACCAGCGCGGTGCGCGTTTCGGAGGCGAGCTTGCAGATCGCGGCCACTTCCGCCGTCGATCCCGGCCGCAGCACCAGCGCCGAGCGGCCGTGATAGAGGTTGCGCTCCTCGGTGAGATAGGGCGCGATCTCGCGCTCGTCCGTCACCACGTATTTGTCGCCGACGATCGCCGCGAAGCGCCCGATCAGTTCGGGGGCGAGGGGGGAAGGGGGCCGTTCGACGTCGTTCATGTCAGGTCCTTGCGGTCAACGCCGTAGTTTCTCTTTCGTCATGCCCGGCCTTGTGCCGGGCATCCACGACTTTACGGCATAGCGGCCAAGAAAGACGTGGATGGCCGGGAGACCTTAGTCCTGGCGATCCGTCAGAGACGGATCGCGCTGCCCGGCCATGACGACTTGCTTACTGGCCACTCACAACTCACTACTCCCGCCCCGCCGCGGCGCGGCGCAGCCGGTCGTTGATCGCTTCTCCCAGTCCGTCGGCGGGAACCGGCATTACCGCGATCGCCCGAATCCCCGGCCGGTCCAGCGCGCGCAGGTGCCCGAACAGATTGGCGGCGGCCTCCACCAGGTCGCCCCCGGGCGACAGGTTGAGCACCGCGGCCGCGCGCTCCGCGCCCGGGATCGCCGCCGGGCCGAATGCCAAGAGCGCTTCGCCCGCGGCCACGCTCACCGCATTCAGCCGCACCGCGGCGCGCGGCGCGTAATGCGAGGCCAGCATCCCGGGCGCCAGCGGGTGCGGCGTGTCGGCTTTGGCGTCGTCGGCGACGCTGTTCAGGCGGGCGCCCAGCACCCGCTCGATGGCGTCGCGGGCAAGTCCCCCCGGGCGCAGCAGCAGCGGCGCGCCGAGCGCGCTGACGATGGTGGATTCCACGCCCACGGCCACCGGGCCGCCGTCGACGATCAGGTCGATGCGGCCGTCGAGGTCGCTCGCCACATGGGCGGCGGTGGTCGGCGAGACGTGGCCGGAGAGGTTGGCCGAGGGCGCCGCCACCGGCCGGCCCAGCGCCCGCAGGATCGCCAGCGCCACCGGATGGGCCGGGATCCGCACCGCGACGCTGTCGAGGCCGGCGGTGGCGAGTTCTGCGACCGCGCAGCCGGCCGCCTTGGGCAGCACCAGGGTCAGCGGCCCCGGCCAGAACGCCTGCGCCAGCTTCAGGCTCCGGGCGTCGAAGGAGGCGATCCGCTGCGCGGCCTCAAGATCGGCCACATGGGCGATCAGCGGGTTGAACGACGGCCGGCCCTTGGCCTGGTAGAGCCGGGCGATGGCCTGCGGCTGGGTGGCGTCGGCGCCGAGCCCATAGACGGTTTCGGTGGGAAACGCGACCAGGCCGCCGCGCGCCAGCACGGCTGCGGCAGCATCCGCGGCGGCAGCATTGGCCGCGATCGTCTCCGTCCGCAGACGATCGAAAACGGGTATGTTTTTGCTCAGATTTTTTCCCCAATACCAGTTCTTGCAGTGGGCGAGGCCCTTGGCTATAAGGCCGGCTCCTAGTCGGAGTGTGGCTCAGCCCGGTAGAGCACTGCGTTCGGGACGCAGGGGTCGTAGGTTCAAATCCTACCACTCCGACCATGGATTTACCGCCCCGGAAGCGGCTTTCGTCTTTTTCCACGATCGGCGGTTAAGTCAACCCCGACCCCATCCCCGGATCTGATGTTCGTGCAGGGTTTCGGCGTGGCGACGGCTGCCGCCGCGCGCGAGAACTCCGGGTGATGGTGGCCGTAGGTACCGAGCAGAACCTCAACAGACATCCCAAGAAAGCCAGCCGTCTTCCACGGGTCTGCGCCACGCTGCAGGTGAGGAAAGGGATCGTCAGACCCGTTCATCGGAAACGCGTGATCATCGTTGCGCCGGTTGAATTGAACGTTCTGCTGGCTAGTGTTGTGACTCTAACGCTTGTTTCGCTTTGGCGACTTTTTCGAGGATTTGGCTGGCTGACTTGGTCCAGAC
>JBKQQE010000611.1:0-2579 GCA_052326245.1 Xanthobacteraceae bacterium
CCAGGATTCTGAACCTGATGGTGGCGCTTTATCTCATCTTCGTAGGCATCGTGGGGTTGAACGAGATCCACCACTTCTTCGGCTAGTGCCCGCTTTTCGAAGTTCGTGTACAGAGAGTGCGGCAAGCGCCTCACGAACTTCGGAAACCGGGTACTGGCGGTCCGGTTCCAACGCTTGCATCCCATCTCAGCACGCGCGACGGGCGTCAGCCGGGTGGAAAGAAAAAGTCGACGAAATTGATTGCGATTTCGACGACAAGCAGCAGTATGATTGTCACTTCCAGCCACACCTCGCGTTGCGCATCGAGCAGTTCGGTGATTGCGGTCGTCATCGATTCGATCGCTTCGATCTGGCGCGACAGCGTCTTGGCTCGTTTCTTGAAACGATAGGCGCCGGCCAGAAGCTCGTGCAAGTGTTTGATCTCTTCATCGCCCGCGGTCAGCGCAGGCGTCTGTTTTACGTCGACCCGCCCGAACAGCCGGTGATGGATGCGCAAGGCATGCCCGACGGTCTGCAGCACCCGCCGCCGGTTCCGCGGCAGCCGGCCGAAATCGGCAAGGTCGTTGGCGAACGGTTCGAGCGCCTCGAACACCTTCCTGACCTCCTGCTCCTCAAAGGCGAGCGCGACCTTCTTGGCCAGCGCGTCGACGACGACCACGAGGCGCGGCGGCGACAGATCCCGGACGGTAATGATATCATTGCAGACGTTATCACCCGCTCCGATCTCGATCGCCGACACTTCGATCACCGGCGCGTCGAGCCGGCTTTCGATATGATCGTCGAGCTTTCGCAACAACGCCTCCTCGTCGGCGCGCGAAATCCCGATCAGGACGACGGCGCCGTAGGGGAACAGGGCGGCGAACCCGCTGTCGCCGACGCGCAACAGCAGCGGCGACGTCGCGATCACCGCCTGTTGTCCGAGCTCCGCGATCTCGAGGCCCGCCATCCTGAGCCGCCGGCCAAGGCGCAGCGCGCGAGCGGGCGTCCGCTGTCTGAATGAAGCACTTGCGGCACTTGCGGCCGTGATCATGATGTCTGCCATTGCACCTCGCGGTATAAGGGATTGGCGTCTTGCCCATTGCTGCTGCTCAAGGTGAAACCGCGAGTTTCCTGCGCGTTGAGGCAGATCAACGCAGGATTTGCAATCCGCTCATGATTGGTCGAGCGCTGCCGGAGGGCCAAACTTGCAAGCGAAAATGATTGCCGGCCTGGTCGCCGTCGCTGCGCTGCTCGCCGCCACCGCGGCAAGCGAGCGCGCGCAGGCGTTGTCGCTGAGTAGTCCGGGCGCCCCGAGCGCGGCGCGGCAGGGCACGCACGATTTGACCGCCGAAGCGCGCTGGCACAGTCGTTACAGCTGGCGTCGCCGACACGGCTGGCAGAACCGTCACTGGCGTTTCTGGTGATGGCCGTGCCGCGCGCGTTTGCGGCGTACCCGGCCGGGCCGACCTGTCCGGGCAACCGATGCAGCGGCGCGCGGACAGGCTCAGCTTGGATCGAACGCGACGGCGGTCAGCAAGTCGCAGTAGTCTTGGTGCTGTCCGCCGCCGGACGTGCGCAACCCGTTCTGGATCGGCTCAGTAGGCCCAGCAGCGGCGGCGTCCCGGGTGCCAACGCGTTCCAGGTCCGCAGACCACCCCGACCGGCGGACCAACCACGACCGGTCCCGGCACGACCACAACCGCACCGCCGTTGGGGTAACAATTGCCATTTTCCCCGCGGTGGAAACCCCGGCCGCAGCCTTCCGCGGCCTGGGCGCCGAAGCTGGTCAGGCACAGCAAGGCGGCGAACGCCGTAGCCGAAAGGATTTTCTTGTTCATCTGCTTGGGTATCCTCATGTTTGTGTTGTCCCGCGCGCGAACAATAGCACGCCGGATATGCATTGCTAGACGGGGCAAACCGCCGGGCAAATGGATTGTGTCATGGCGCCAAGTGTGCACTTAAGGAGCTGTGCCGGCTCCGGCCGCAGCGGAACCTTGCTCAGGATCAAGATAGCTGGCAACACGGCTCCTAGGATTCGCAACAAGTCAGGTACGAGCGAGAAATGAGATCTCCGATGAAAAAGCCAGTTCTCTCACTCGACGAGCCGGAGCCGAGGAAGGCGCCGCGCGCCGACAGGCCTCCGACCCAGGGATTCGTGATCATCGTCGACGGTCACTTCAAGACCGAGTTCGACACCGTGGAGGCCGCCGAAGCGTCCGGCCGGAAACTGCTGTCGACCTATCCGATGCTCCAGGTCGAGATCTACGACGCCGCGACCAAGACCCGGACCCTGCTGCGCTAGTGGTCCGAATCCAACATTTGCATCCCATCTCAGCAGGCGCTTTGCAAATGTTGGAATCGAAGGACCACTAGCCAAGTTAAAGTGGCCAGATGCAAACTGACGTCATCTCGACGTCATCTGGCTCCCGGTATGGGCACTGAATTCGCATCTGCAGCATGGCGCAACGCGGCTCGCCGTCGCCGCGGACGGGCTGATCTTTGATCGGCATCAATGCGATTCAGCCCGCCAGCGCGTGCTTTATAGTCAAAGATTTTCCGTTCCTGCACGGACAACGAAAACCAAGACAACGAGGGAGGTC
>JBKQQE010000612.1:0-2560 GCA_052326245.1 Xanthobacteraceae bacterium
CGCAGCGCCAAACAGGTGTTCCACCGACTCGCGGGAACCTGGACCTATTGGGGCTGGAAAGGCGGCTACTTCGACGCCGAGTCGGACGCCCGCGCCTATTACGACGAAATGTGCTTCATGTTGTGCCGCCAGATGGCGGCGCCCAATTCACCGCAATGGTTCAACACCGGCATGCATTGGGCCTATGGCATCGACGGCCCGGCGCAAGGCCACTATTACGTCGATTTCAAGACCGGCGAGCTGGTGGCGTCGAAGGGCGCCTATGAACATCCGCAGCCGCATGTCTGCTTCATCCAGTCGGTCGCCGACGATCTCGTCAACGAGGGCGGAATCATGGATCTGTGGGTGCGTGAGGCGCGCCTGTTCAAATACGGCTCGGGCACCGGCTCGAACTTCTCGCGGCTGCGCGGCGAAGGCGAGAGGCTGTCCGGCGGCGGCCGCTCCTCCGGCCTGATGAGCTTCCTCAAGATCGGCGATCGCGCGGCGGGCGCGATCAAGTCCGGCGGCACCACGCGCCGCGCGGCCAAGATGGTGGTGGTCGACGCCGACCATCCGGACATCGAGGCCTATATCGACTGGAAGGTGAAGGAAGAGCAGAAGGTCGCGGCGCTGGTTACCGGCTCCAAGATCAACCAGAAGCACCTCAAGGCCATCCTGAAAGCCTGCGTCAACTGCGAAGGCTCGGGCGACGACTGCTTCGATCCCGAGAAGAACCCGGCGTTGCGCCGCGAGATCAAGCTGGCGCGCCGCGCCATGGTCAACGACAACGTCATCAAGCGCGTGATCCAGTTCGCGCGCCAGGGCTATACCGACATCCAGTTCGACACCTACGACACCGACTGGGATTCGGAGGCCTATCTCACCGTCTCGGGCCAGAATTCCAACAATTCGGTGTCGCTGAAGGACGATTTCCTGCGCGCGGTGGAAACCGACGGCGACTGGAACCTGATCGGCCGCACCAACAAGAAAGTGGTGAAGACGCTGAAGGCCCGCGAGCTGTGGGAGAAGATCGGCTACGCCGCCTGGGCCAGCGCCGATCCGGGCCTGCACTTCAACACCACCATGAACGACTGGCACACCTGCAAGGCGTCCGGCGAGATCCGCGCGAGCAACCCCTGCTCCGAATACATGTTCCTCGACGACACCGCCTGCAACCTCGCCTCCGCCAACCTGATCACGTTCTACAATATCGAGCAGCGGCGTTTCGACGTCGGGGCCTACGAGCATCTGTGCCGGCTGTGGACGGTGGTGCTCGAGATCTCGGTGATGATGGCCCAGTTCCCCTCCAAGGCGATCGCGGAGCTGTCCTACGAGTTCCGCACGCTCGGCCTCGGCTACGCCAATATCGGCGGCCTCTTGATGACCATGGGGCTGCCCTACGACTCCAAGGAGGGCCGCGCGCTGTGCGGCGCGCTCACCGCGATCATGACCGGCGTCGCCTACGCCACCTCGGCCGAGATGGCCAGGGAGCTCGGCACCTTCCCGTCCTACAAGAAGAACGCCGCGCACATGCTGCGGGTGATCCGCAACCACCGCCGCGCCGCCCATGGCGAGTCCAGGGGCTATGAGGCGCTCGCGGTCAACCCGGTGCCGCTCGACCACGCCAGCTGCCCGCAGCCGGACCTGGTCGCGCACGCCATCGCGGCCTGGGACCTCGCGCTGTCGTCCGGCGAGCAGCACGGCTATCGCAACGCCCAGACCACCGTGGTGGCGCCGACCGGCACCATCGGCCTGGTGATGGATTGCGACACCACCGGCATCGAGCCCGACTTCGCGCTGGTGAAGTTCAAGAAGCTCGCCGGCGGCGGCTACTGGAAGATCATCAACCAGGCGGTGCCGGCGGCGCTGCGCCGGCTCGGCTACCGCGAGAGCGAGATCGCCGAGATCGAGGTCTACGCGGTGGGTCACGGCTCGCTGGCGCAGTCGCCCGGCGTCAACCACTCGTCCCTGAAGGCCAGGGGCTTCACCGAGGAGGCGATCGCCAAGATCGAGAAGGCGCTGCCGACCGCCTTCGACATCAAGTTCGCCTTCAACAAGTGGACACTCGGCGAGGACTTCATCCGCGACCAGCTCGGCATCGACGCCGAGGCGATGTCGGCGCCCTCCTTCGACTTGCTCGCCGCCATCGGCTTCACCAAGCGCGAGATCGAGGCCGCCAACATCCATGTCTGCGGCGCCATGACGGTGGAAGGCGCGCCGCACCTGAAGGCCGAGCACTATGCGGTGTTCGACTGCGCCAGCCCGTGCGGGCGGATCGGCAAGCGCTATCTCAGCGTCGAGAGCCACATCCGCATGATGGCGGCCTCGCAGCCGTTCATCTCGGGCGCGATCTAAAAAACCATCAACATGCCGAACGACGCCACGGTGGAGGATTGCAAATCCGCCTACCTGTTGTCCTGGAAGCTCGCGCTGAAGGCCAACGCGCTGTATCGTGATGGCTCGAAACTGTCGCAGCCGCTCAACTCGCAGCTGATCAGCGACGAGGACGAGGAGGACGACGGCATCGACGGCTTCATGGAGAAGCCGATGGCCGCGCGCACGGCAGCCCTGTCGGAAAAGG
>JBKQQE010000613.1:0-3400 GCA_052326245.1 Xanthobacteraceae bacterium
CATCCCAGGTATAGCCGGCATTGTTGACGATGATGTCGAGGCCGCCGAACTTCTCCACCGCCGCGCCGACGAAGCGGTCGGCGAATCCGGTCTCCGAGACGCTGCCATTGACGGCGATCGCCTCGCCGCCTGATGCCTCGATTTCGGCCGCGACCGCGTCACCCGGCGCCGCGTCGAGGTCGTTGACCACGATCCTGGCGCCCTCGCTTGCGAGCTTCAGGGCAATGGCACGGCCGATGCCGCGTCCCGATCCCGAGATCAGCGCGACTTTTCCTTTGAGCCTGGGCATCTGGATATCCTCGATCAGCGAGCGGCGGGTGAAATGGCAATGATGGCTTCGCCGGCGAGCTTGGTTTCGCCGGCTTCGTCCTTGGCGGTCAGCGCGACCCTCGCGCGCTTTTCGCCCTCGTGTTCCAGCAACTCCGCGACGTGGCCCTCGCAGGTCAGCCGCGCGCCCAGCTGGGTGATCGCCGCAAAGCGTGTCGAGAACGAGCGGATGTCGGCCGGGCGGACCGCGTCGGTGAGCGCCTGCCCAAGACAGGCCATCACCAGCATGCCGTGCGCGAACACATCCGGAAATCCCGCCTTCCTGGCGAAGTCGAGATCGACATGCATCGGGTTGTGATCGCCGGATGCGCCGCAATACAGCGCCAACAAGTGGCGCGTGATCGGCGGAAAGGTCTTGTGGACGATACGGTCGCCGACCGCCGCGTTTCCGGATCCGGTCCCGCTCATGATGACCTCTCGTTCCGCACCACGACGGTGCGCGCGGTGTCGGCAACGTGAACGCCGTGCTGGTTGGTCACCTCGGTCACCACGACGATCATCGTCATGGCGCCGCCCTTCTTGTCCGCGACGTCGGTGACGCGCGACTTGAACGTCAGCGTGTCGCCGACGACGACCGGGGCGTGGTAGTCGAAGCGTTGCTCGCCGTGCAGCACGCGGGCGAGATCGATCTTGAGATCGGTCAGGAATTCGAACGGACGCTCCGCGTCCATCATCTCGAGGCAGAACAGATAGGTCGGCGGCACCGGAATCGCCGAATAGCCCGCGGCGCGCGCCGCCTCGCCGTCGCGATAGATCGGATTGCGTTCCCCGATGGTGTCGAAGAAATAGCGCAGGCGCCCGGGTTCGACCCGCGCGGTGACCGGCGTAAAGCTGTGGCCGACGGCGGATTGATCAACCATGGGCGCGGCCCGCGTTCTCGTACAGCGTCACCACGCAGGCACCACCAAGCCCGAGATTGTGCTGCAGCGCCAGCTTCGCACCCTCGACCTGGGTGGCCGCAGCGGTGCCGCGCAGCTGGCGGGTCAGCTCGTAGCATTGCGCGAGCCCGGTGGCGCCGAGCGGGTGGCCCTTCGACAGCAGCCCGCCGGAGGGATTGGTCACGAACTTGCCGCCGTAGGTGTTGTCGCCGTCGTCGATGAAGCGCTCCGCGCCTCCCTCGGGGCAAAGCCCCAAGGCCTCGTAGGTAATCAGCTCGTTATGGGCGAAGCAGTCGTGCAATTCGACCACGTCGACGTCGTCGGGGCCTATTCCGGCCGCCTCGTAGACCTTGCTGGCCGCGGCCTGCGTCATGTCGTAGCCGACCACCTGCATCATGTCGCCGGCGCCAAACGTCGAGGCGAAGTCGGTGGTCATTGCCTGGGCCGCGATGCGAACGTCCTTGCGCAGTCCATGCTGGCTTGCGAATTTTTCCGACACCAGAACCGCGGCCGCGCCGCCGCAGGTGGGCGGACAAGCCATCAGCCGGGTCATCACGCCCGGCCAGATCATCTGGTCGTTCATGACATCCTCCGCGCTCAACTCCTTGCGGAACAGCGCCAGCGGATTGTTCATGGCGTGCCGGCTCGCCTTGGCGCGGATCTTGGCGAACGACTGCAGCGGCGTGCCGTATTTCTTCATGTGGCTGAGGCCGGCGCCGCCGAAATAGCGTAGCGCCAGCGGAACCCCGGGCGCGTCGACGAGCTTGTCCGCAGCCGCGTCGAAATCGTCGAACGCGCTCGGACGGTCGGTAAAGACCGCGCCCAGCGCACCGGGCTTCATCTGTTCGAAGCCCAGCGCCAGCACGCAATCGGCCGCGCCGGATTCGACGGCCTGCCGCGCCAGGAACAGGGCGGTCGAACCGGTCGAGCAGTTGTTGTTGACGTTGACGACCGGGATGCCGGTCATCCCGAGGGGGTACAGCGCCCGCTGCCCGCAGGTCGAGTCGCCATACACGTAGCCGACATAGGCCTGCTGGATCTGGCCGTAGGCGAGGCCGGCGTCGCCCAGCGCCAGCCTCGCCGCCTCCGCGCCCATCACGTGATACGGCGCGTTGGCGCCGGGTTTGACAAACGGAATCATGCCGACGCCGGCAACATAAGCGCGAGAGGCCATTTGGTGCTCCGTAAATTACCCGCTGGACTATTTATTACTCATGGGTAATATACGGGACCAGCCGGCGAGTCAACGGCGGACCAACAGGAAGCCGAGATGGATGCGCGACGATCCTCTTCCGACCCCTCGCCCTGGGAGTCGTTCGAAACCCGCCGCCGCGCCCGCGACGAAAAGCGCGACGCCGTGCTGCGAACCGCCGTGCAACTGTTTCTCGAGCAGGGTTACCACCGCGCGACGCTGAACGACGTCGCTGAACGCCTCAACATCACCAAGCCCGCGCTCTACAACTATTTCCGCAGCAAGGAAGAAATCCTGTTCGAATGCTGGATGCTCGGACAGGAACGCGTCGACGACTGCATCGCCGAAATCGAGGCCGGCGGCGGCACCGGCCTGGCCAAGCTGCGTAAACTGGTTCGCGGCTATGCGGAAGCCATGGCGAGCGACTTCGGAGCCAGTCTGGTGCGGTTCAACGTCCGCGATCTTTCCGAGGCCAACCAGAAACGCACGCTCGCCGGCAAGCGGCGAATAGACCAGGTGTTTCGCGGCTACATCGCCCAGGGCATCGCCGACGGCTCGATCGGGCCGTGCGACGTCAAGCTCACCGCTTTCGCGATCGCAGGATCGCTTAACTGGATCGGGCATTGGTTCAAGCACGGCGGGGCGCTGTCGGCGGGCGCCATCGCGGATGACTTTGCCGTTCAGCTGACCAAGGGCCTCGAAAGCAGGCCGTCGAGAACCAGGCCATCGTCAAAGCCCGCAAAAGCCGGGCGATCGAAGCGGGGAGGACCATCATGAACGTCACGCATGGACTGAGACGCGCGCTGCAGATCAACCCCAACGGCCTGGCGACCGTGTTCGGCAGCCGGCGGCGCAACTGGGGCGAGATCGGCGAGCGCGTCGCGCGCCTCGCCGCGGGGCTGCGCTCGCTCGGCGCCAACCCCGGCGACCGCGTCGCCATGTTGTCGCTCAACTCCGCCCGCTATCTCGAGCGCTACCTGGCCACGGCCTGGGCGGGCGCGGT
>JBKQQE010000614.1:0-7386 GCA_052326245.1 Xanthobacteraceae bacterium
GAATCCCTCGGCCCGGCCCGCGGCATCGCCATCCGGCGCACCGAATGTCGGCTCGGGACCGGCTGGGACACCGGCGATGGCGAGCCAGACCCGCTTTACCGGCGACGAATTGAACGCGCGCCCGGTGACGCGCCCCGGTGAAATTCTGGAGGCCGCCCCCGGCCTCATCGTCACGCAGCACAGCGGGGAAGGCAAAGCCAACCAGTATTTCCTGCGTGGCTACAATCTCGATCACGGCACCGACATGGCGATCTGGGTCGACGATGTGCCGATCAATATGCGTACCCATGCACATGGCCAAGGGTACTCCGATCTGAACTGGCTGATGCCGGAAACGGTCAATTCGCTCGACGTCCGCAAGGGACCGTATTTCGCCGACGAAGGAGACTTCGGCTCGGCCGGCAATCTTCACATCGGCCTGATCGACAGCGTCCCCAAGGGCGTTGCCGAGATCACGGCCGGCAGCTTTGGCTACGCGAGACTGTTCGGCATGGACTCCGCCAGGCTCGGCGACGGAGCGATGCTCATTGCCGGCGAGGCCGGCACCTACAACGGACCGTGGGCCAATCCCGACGACATGCGCAAGCTGAACAGCCTGGTGCGCTACACCCAGGGAACGGCGCAGGACGGATTTTCCATCACCGGCATGGCCTATTCGAACAAATGGAATTCGACCGATCAGGTGCCGCAGCGCGCCATCGCGTCGGGACAGATCGGGCTCTACGGCGAGGAAGACACCACCGACGGCGGCAACACCAGCCGCTTTGGGCTGTCGGCACGCGCGGCCGGAACCGACGACGCGGGATCCTGGAAGATCAACACCTTCGTAGTCAAAAGCGAGCTGGATCTGTTCAACAACTTCACTTACTTCCTCACCGACCCGACGCTGGGCGACCAGTTCCACCAGCACGACGACCGTGTGATGACGGGGGCTAACGCGTCACGAACCCTGAACGGATCCTTCGCCAGCCGGCCGATGCAGACAACATTCGGCATCCAGACCCGTTACGACGACATCAACCTGGCTCTGACCGACACGTATCAGCGAAGCTTTCTCTCGAATGTGCGCAGCGACAAGGTGGGAGAAGGCAGCGTTGGCGTCTATGTCCAAAACACGATCGACTGGACGAACTGGCTGAAGACGACGCTGGGCTGGCGCGGCGATTACTATGCCGCCAAAGTCGCCTCGTTGTTCGACGCCAATAATTCCGGAAACACGGCTGCCGCGATCGGCAGTCCGAAATTCACCACGGTGGTAGGACCGTTCAACAAGACCGAGCTGTTCTTTGGCGCCGGCATGGGCATGCACAGCAACGACGCCCGCGGCGTCACCATTACTGAAGAGCCTACCGATCCGGCGATGAAATTGTCCGCATCGCCGCTGCTGGTGCGCACCAAGGGCGCGGAATTCGGGATCCGTACCAAGGTCGTCCCGGGGCTCGATTCATCGGTCAGTCTTTTCCTGCTCGATCAGGCATCCGAGATTGTCTTCAACGGCGACGCCGGGGACACCTCGGCGAGCCTGCCGAGCCGGCGTTACGGTGTGGAGTGGACCAACAGGTATCGTCCGAGCTCCTGGATCAACCTGGATGCCGATCTCGCCCTGACCCACGCCCGCTTTGTCGGCTACGACAGCGCGCAGGCCGAGCTCTATGCATCGCTCGCGGGTTATCCGCAGGCCCAGATCGGCAATGCGCCGGGCAATTATATTCCCAACGCGCCGGCCATGGTGGCGTCCGCCGGCATCACGATCGGCGAAAAGACCGGCTGGTTCGGCGCGTTGCGCTGGCGCTATCTGGCCTCCAGCCCGCTCACCGAAGACAACGCCTTTCGCTCGCCGCCAACCAGCATTTTCAACGGACGCGTCGGCTACCGGTTTGACGACGGCTGGCGGATCCAGCTCGACGTCCTCAATCTGCTCAACACCAAGGCCAACCAGATCACCTATGCGTATGGATCGCTGATCAAGACCGACAGCCTCTATGCCCTGTGCTATCCGGTTCAGACAGCACCAGCCGCCGTTTGCCAGAACGGCGTGATGGACTACGTCCTGCATCCGATCGAGCCATTGACCGTCAGGCTCACGGTTGCTGGAGCATTCTAGTCGACGCATGCCGCGCGTTGTTGGGCGAGTGCGTGGCAAACGTGATCTTCACCGGCGCAATCACGTTGAAGCCGAGTGCCTCGCCGGCGAGGTCCGGCGACGCCGACTATCTGCTGAAAATTGCTTGGGCGACCTCAAGACCCTGTCCGACATCATCAACAACGTGCTGATGCCCCTTGACTCCTGCAGCGCCACAAACTTAACGTTTGATTGACGGTTCCCCTCTGGGGATCAAATGGGAATGCGGTGAGAAACTTCGAAACCGCAGCTGCCCCCGCAACTGTAAGCGACGAGCCTGCTGTCCACTGCCACTGGGAAACTCGGTCCCGGGAAGGCGACATCAGGCGGTGACCCGCGAGCCAGGAGACCTGCCGACAGCCGTGGTCACGCGCGACAATGTCGGTCGGGGAGTACAGACATTGATTTCATGGGGAGCATAGCGCCCTCCATGCGATCTCAGTTGCGGTGACGTACCACAGACGTCGACCGAGGCTGAGTTCTCATGACCCCCGCGTTTCCTCGTCCACGGCCGCCCCGCGGCCTGATCAACGCTGCCATCGCGTCCGGTCTTCCCGCGATTCTCCTGGCTGCCAGTTCGGCCGCGCGGTCGCAGACCGCCGGCATGCTTCCCGAAATCGTCGTCACCCAGAGCCGCATAACGACCACCGGCGTGTCGCGGACGCAGCCCGCAGACCAGCCACCCGCCAGCAATGGCGCCACGAGCACCGATACGGCCACCGAAACCGGCGTCACGACCAGCGGCATCGTCGGCACCTCGACGTCCGTGATCACGGCCGAGGACATCGCCCGCTCGCCGGCGCAGTCGCTGCCGGAGATCCTCGCCCAGCTGCCGGGCGTGCAGCTGCAAACGCCGTACGGCATCGCCAACGGCGCCTACACGTCCGTGGACGTGCGCGGCTTCGGCGCGTTCGCCACCGCCAACACGCTCGTCCTGATCAACGGCCGCAGGCTCAACGACCTCGACCTGATGGGGGTCGACCTGTCGACGATTCCGCGCGATTCGATCGAGCGCATCGAAGTGACGCGCGGCAACAGCGGCGCCGTGCTGTACGGCGACAACGCGGTCGGCGGCGTCATCAACATCATCACCAAGACAGGATCTTTAGGTGCGCCGGTGGCGATGCGCGCCGAAGGCGGCGTCGGCTCCTTCAACCAGCAAACCGGCGAGGTTTCCGCTTCGGTCAATCAGGGGCCGTGGTCGAGTTCGGTGCACGGCAACATGATCAAGTCCGACGGCTACCGCGACAACAACGCGCTCAGCCAATACAGCGGCATCGGCGACGTGCGCTATACCACGCCGGACTTTTCGGCGTTTCTGACCATGACCGGCGACAACCAGCACATCGGCTTTCCCGGCGGACGGCTGGTCGATCCGGCGATCGGGCTCAACGAACTCGTCAACGCGCGCAGGGGAACCGATTCGCCGCTCGACTACGGCGCGCAGCAGGGCTTCAGCGCCACCACCGGATTCACCAAGACGCTGTGGAACGGCGCCGAGCTTATCGTCGATGGCGGGGTACGCAACAAACAGCAGCAGTCGGGCTTCTTCGGCCCGCTCCCGCTCAATCCCCTGTACTTCAGCTACACCGACGCCACGCTGACGACTTGGTCGCTGACCCCGCGCCTCAACCTCAAGAACCTGATGTTCGGCCTGCCGTCCGCGATCATCACCGGCATCGACATCTACGACGCGATCTACCATTCGGAGCGGCCGGAACTTCAGGGCCTGCCGCCGATCCATGTCTACGACCTGTCGCAGCCATCGTTCGCCGCCTACTGGCAGCAGACGGTCGGAATCCTGTCCACCACCGACGTCTCCTACGGCGCGCGCATTCAGGAAACGACCGTGCACGCCCGCGACACGCTCAATCCCCTGGCGCCCGGGTATTTCGGCGATACCCAGGCGCTGCCGCTCGACAGCTCCAAGTTCAATCACGCGCTGCATGTCGGGATCGAGCACCGCATCAACGACACCTTCACGGTGTTCGGCCGCGCCGCCTCCGCCTTCCGCACCCCGAATGTCGACGAGCGGGTCGACTCCGGGCCGATGTTCGACCCGTTCGGCAACCCGATTCCGGGGAGTTTCCAGCTCAAGACCCAGACCTCGAACGATGTCGAGGGCGGCGTGAAAATCAAGGCCGGCGCCTTCGCGATGCAGTCGAGCGTCTACAACATTAACCTGACCAACGAGATTCACTACGATCCGGTCGATTTCTACAACTACAATCTCGACCCGACCCGCCGCTACGGCAGCGAGACCAGCGCGACCTACCGCGCCAGCGACACGGTGCTGCTGCGCGGCGGTTTTTCCTACACCCGAGCGGTCTTTCGCGAGGGCCAGTATGCCGGCAACGACATTCCGCTGGTGTCGCGCTACACCGCCAGCGCCGGCGTCTCCTGGACGATCATGCAAAAGTATCTCGTCGCCGACGCCACCCTGCGCTACTGGAGCAGCCGCCGCATGGACAACGACCAGCCCAACGTGCAGCCGCCGATTCCCGCCAATGCCACCGTGGACCTCAAGCTGAGCGGCGCCCACGATCGGTATTTCTGGTCGTTCAGCGTCAACAACCTGTTCAACGCGCAGTACTACGACTATGCCATCGCCAGCGCGTTCACGCAGGGGGTATTCAGCGCCTATCCCTTGCCGGGCCGAACCTACATGGCTAAGGCCGGCGCGGCGTTCTAACAACAGGCGACATCTGCATCATGACGAGGCCGAGCTCTTCCGCATCGCTGTCAGTTCCGGCCGCCGTCATGATGCTCGCGGCGATAGCCGCAATCCTCGCCGTGTTGTCGCTCGGCGTCGGCCCGGTGCGACTGTCTCCCACGGCCGTCGTCGAGGCCCTGGTCGGCCAGGGCGGCGGCGACGGCATTCACCAGATCATCGTGCGCGAGATCCGGCTGCCGCGCACCATCCTCGCCTTCGCCATCGGCGCGGTTCTCGGCATGTCCGGCGCCGCCCTGCAGGGGCTGCTGCGCAACCCTCTCGCCTCGCCCGACCTGTTCGGCGCGCCGCAATCGGCGGCGCTCGGCGCGGTGCTGACCATCGCCTTCGAAGCGGCCGACGTGCGGTCGTGGGCGCTGCCGCTCGCCGCCATCGCCATGGCCTTCACCTCGGTGTTCGCGCTGTTGGCGATCGCCGGGCGCAACGCCTCGCTGCTGCTGCTGATTCTGGCGGGGCTCGCGCTGTCGAGCCTTGCCGGCGCCCTGACCTCGCTGGTGCTGAACCTGTCGCCCAATCCATTCGCTGCGCTGGAAATCTCGTTCTGGCTGCTGGGGTCGATCGAGGACCGCAGCTTTCGCCATGTGCTGCTGGCGCTGCCCTTCATCATCGCCGGCGCGGCGGTGCTGCTGAGCCAGGGCCACGCCTTCCGGGTGTTGAGCCTTGGCGAGGAAGCCGCCCAGAGCCTCGGCATCGAGGTGGCGCGCGTGCGGCTTGCGGTCATCATCGGCGTCGCGCTCGGCGTCGGCGGCGCAGTGGCCGTCAGTGGCAGCATCGGCTTCATCGGCCTGGTCGCGCCGCATCTGGTAAGGCCGCTGATCGGCCATGACCCGGGGCGGCTATTGGTGCCGAGCGCTCTGGCGGGCGCCTGCCTGCTGCTGGCCTCCGACATCGCGGTACGGCTGATTCCCTCGGCCGAGAGCCTCAAGGTGGGCGTCCTGACGTCGATCATCGGCGTGCCATTCTTCCTCTATCTCATCCTGCGTGAGCGCCGCTCGCTCGGTGGAGGCGCGGCATGAGCGGCGCCGAATTTCTGGTCGCGGACCGATTGTCGGTCACGCTCGCCGGGCGCGAGGCGCTACGCGACGTTTCGTTTGCGCTGCCGCGACAGGGCCTCGTGGCGCTGGTCGGCCCCAATGGCGCCGGCAAAACCACGCTGCTGCGCGCGCTGGCGCAACTGCTGCCGCCCCATGCGATGCGCGGCACCGTGCGACTCGACGGCGCCGACGTGTCCGCGCTGACGATTCGCGAACGGGCCCGACGCTTCGCCTACCTGCCGCAGGGCCATACGGTATCGTGGCCGCTGCCGGTACGCGACATCGTCGCCCTGGGGCGCACACCGCACGGCGCGACCGATCCGGCGCGGCTGTGCCCGGCCGACGCCGCCGCGGTCGACCGTGCGATGCAGGCGGCGGACGTGACCGGCTTTGCCGATCGCCGCGTCACGGAACTCTCTGGCGGCGAGCGCAGCCGCGTCGCGCTCGCGCGCGTACTTGCGGTCGAAGCCCCGGTCATTCTTGCCGACGAGCCGATCGCCTCGCTCGATCCGCGCTACCAGATCGACGTGATGGGGACCCTGCGCCGCGCCGCCGACAGCGGCGTGCTGGTCGTGGTCGTCACCCACGATCTCGGGCTGGCGGCGCGTTTTGCCGATCAGATGCTGGTCCTCGATGACGGACGACTGGTCGCGCAGGGGACGCGCGACACCGCCTTGACCGATGCCGTGCTGGCCGACGTCTTCAGGGTCCGGGCCTATCGCGCCGGTCATGAAAGCGGCTTCGTGCTGGTGCCTTGGTCTGGTGTCTCGTGAGCAGGCCGCGCAATGGGAAATCTGCGAGACTGACCCGCATGACGTGCGGTGTTGGCGCGTTCGTCGCGTTGTTTGTCGCACTTTCCCCTGCAGCCGCGACGGACGCAAGAAATTCGTCGCCGCCGCGCATCGTCTCGATCAACCTGTGCACGGATCAGCTGTTACTGACGCTCGCCGATCCGGACCAGATCGCGGGGCTCAGCCCCTATGCCCGCGACCCCGCGCAGTCGTGGCGGGCGGCCGAGGCGGCGTCCTTCCCGCGCCTGTCGGGAGAGGCAGAGGATGTCCTTGCGGCGAAACCAGACATCGTTCTCGCCGGCAATTTCACCAAGCGCGCGACGCGCGAATTCCTCACGGCCCACGGGCTGAGGGTGGAAGAGTTCGATGCCGCGTTGTCGATCGATGATATCGAAGCGCAAGTCCGCCGCATGGGCGACGTGGTCGGTCATCCCGAGCGCGCAGCGCGCGAGGTCGCGAGGATCGACGCCGCCGTGGCGCGGGCGCGCGTGGCGGTCGCCCGGCGGCCGTTGCGGGTGCTCGACCTATCGCGGCGCGGCTGGGCGTCGGGACAACAGTCGCTGACCAGTTCGCTGCTCGCCACCATCGGGCTGTCCAACGCCGCGCGCGTCCTGATCGGCCGGTTCGGCGATTACAGCTATGGCGGTTTTGGCTCGCTGGAGGCGATTCTCAGCATCCGTCCGGACGTCTTGCTGCTCTCGGAACCGG
>JBKQQE010000615.1:0-16238 GCA_052326245.1 Xanthobacteraceae bacterium
ACAGGGGTCATTGACGAACGGCTCTCGATTGCGGCAAACCCGGCCGGACTCCAAACCGAAATGCTTGCTGCGGGGGAAACCAATGTTTGATCTGACGGGCAGGACCGCGCTGGTGACCGGCGCAACCGGCGGAATCGGGGGGGCGATTGCTAAGGCCTTGCATCGCCAGGGCGCCACCGTGGCGATTTCCGGGACCCGGCGCGACGCGCTCGACCAGCTCGCGGCGGAGCTGGGAGACCGCGTTCACGTTCTGCCCTGCAACCTTGCCGATGCGGATGACGTGGAGGCGCTGGTGCCGTCGGCCGAGCAGGCCATGTCCCAACTCGACATTCTGGTGAGCAATGCCGGCATTACCCGCGACAACCTGTTCGTGCAGTTGCGTGACGAGGACTGGAATGCGGTCATCGACGTTAACCTGACGGCGACGTTCCGGCTCGCCCGCGCCGCGACCAAATTGATGATGCGAAAGCGTTTCGGCCGCATCATCGCGATCACCTCGGTGGTCGGAGTGACCGGCAATCCCGGCCAGGGCAATTACGCCGCCTCCAAGGCCGGCCTGATCGGAATGATGAAGTCGCTGGCGCAGGAATACGCCAAGCGCAACGTGACGGCGAACTGCATCGCGCCAGGATTTATCGCGACCCCCATGACCGACGCGCTGAACGAGAAGCAGCGCGAGGCGGTGCTGTCGCGCGTGCCCGCGGCGCGCCTCGGCGTGCCGGACGATATTGCTGCGGCTGCGGTTTATCTGGCGTCGAACGAGGCCTCCTACGTGACCGGGCAGACGCTTCACGTCAACGGCGGAATGGCAATGATTTGAGGGCTCTGACGGCCCGTCGGGCGAGCTGCGGGGACATTTGGCTCGGCTGGCTTATGGACCGGAAGTATGCTAACCGGGCGGCATCGGGTGGGGGACAAGATCGCCATTGCAGGAAGCCAAAAGCCTGTATATTGCCGTGGCCGAACCGGTCACCGTATCCGGGCCAAGCGGGATGCCTTGCGCCCGTGATGGAGCGCGCGGAACTGGCAGCAGGGCATTAACGAGTTGACAGTACCCGGTGGTTTTTGCCGCATTGCGGTTAAATCCAATGGAACAAGCACGAGGTTGAAATGAGCGAGATTGGCGAGCGGGTTAAGAAGATCGTGGTCGAACACCTTGGTGTTGAGCCCGAGAAAGTTGTCGACAATGCGAGCTTCATCGACGATCTCGGCGCTGACAGTCTTGATACGGTCGAGCTCGTGATGGCCTTTGAGGAAGAGTTCGGGTGTGAAATTCCCGACGACGCCGCAGAGACGATTCTGACGGTAGGCGACGCCACCAAGTTTCTCGAAAAGAACGCCAAGAGCTGATCTCTCGCAAGCCGATGCCGGAGCCGGTGGGGCCGCCCAAACGGCCCGCTGGCTGTTGGAATTTTGGCTGCGGCCCGGTCCGGAGTTGAGAAGATGAGACGGGTCGTTGTCACGGGGCTCGGCATGGTTTCGCCCCTCGGCTGCGGAGTCGAGGCCTCGTGGAAGCGCATTCTGGGCAGCGAAAGCGGCGCCAGGAAGATCGATACGTTCGAGGTATCGGACCTTGCCAGCCAGATTGCGTGCAGCGTGCCACGCGGCGACGGCAGCAACGGCACATTCAATCCCGACCAGTGGATGGAGCCGAAGGACCAACGCAAGGTCGATGATTTCATCGTTTTCGCCATGGGCGCGGCCCGCCAGGCCCTCGACGATGCAGGTTGGCGCCCGACCACCGAGCAGGATCGCTGCGCCACCGGCACCTTGATCGGCTCGGGAATTGGCGGCCTCACCGGGATCGCCGAGGCGTCGATCACCCTGAAGGAGCGCGGTCCGCGCAAGCTGTCGCCGTTCTTCATCCCCGGCCGCCTGATCAATCTCGCCTCGGGATTTGTCTCGATCGAGCACGGCCTGAAGGGCCCCAACCACTCGGTGGTCACCGCCTGCTCGACGGGGGCACATGCCATCGGCGACGCCGGCCGGCTGATCGCGCTCGGCGACGCCGACGTCATGGTCGCGGGCGGGACTGAATCGCCGATCAGCCGAATCTCGATGGCCGGGTTTTGTGCGCTGCGGGCACTCTCCACCGGTTTCAACGCCACGCCCGAAAAAGCGTCGCGCCCCTATGACCGGGATCGAGACGGTTTTGTCATGGGCGAGGGGGCCGGGATCGTGGTGCTCGAGGAGTACGAGCACGCCAAAGCCCGCGGCGCAAAGATCTACGCTGAAATCATCGGCTACGGAATGTCCGGGGACGCGCACCATATCACGGCGCCATCGGCGGACGGTGACGGCGCCTACCGCTGCATGGCCGCGGCATTGAAGCGCGCGGGACTGGCGCCGGCGGATCTGGACTATATCAACGCGCACGGAACGTCGACGCCGCTCGGCGACGAAATCGAGCTTGCCGCCGCGCAGCGTCTGCTTGGCAATGCGGCGTCGAAGGTCTCGATGTCGTCGACCAAGTCGTCGACCGGGCACCTGCTCGGCGCGGCCGGCGCCGTCGAAGCCATTTTCTGCATCCTGGCGATGCGTGACAGTGTCGCGCCGCCGACCATCAATCTCGACAATCCATCGGTCGAGACCGCGATCGATCTCGTTCCGCACAAACCGCGGGCAAGAGAGATCAATGTGGCGTTGTCGAACTCGTTCGGGTTTGGCGGCACCAACGCATCGTTGGTGCTGCGGCGCGTCGTCAATTGATCAGGGTTCAAGATTGCTTCAATGTTTTGCCATATTCGACGATGATTGCTGGGGTGGCGCCAGGCGCAATGGATTTGAGCCAGTGCGGGCGCGGCTATTGCTCCCCTTCGATTGAAGACTGAGAGGGACCGGGGCCTCGGCGCGTCCTGGTCCGGTCTCGTGGACGCGGGGATAGATGCGGTGCCGGAGGCATCCTCGTCGCAGCGAGGGCGGCGGCGGGCGATGTCGAAAGCGGAGAAACGCGGATCTCAAGTGAGCCTGCACCGATGTTCGATCAGCGCCGTGAAGCGTGTGCGTGGGAAGAGCTGCGTGGCAAGTGCGATGACGGGATCCGCGGTCCGGGTCTCTCGACAGGATTCAGGTTGCATGAATGAGTGAGAGACCGCCGATTTCGCCGCGAAGCCCGCGCGCCGCGCTGGAGCCTGAACAGCTTCCGCCGCCTCCCAAGCGCTCGGCCCGCGCGCGGAATCCGTTCGTCATCGCCGGAAATGCCATTATCACGATCGTCCTGGTCGCGATGCTCGGTTTTGGCGGTATCTACGTTTACGGCAGGCAGAAGATCGAGGCGCCGGGGCCGCTCCAGGAGGACAAGATCGTCAATATCCCCGCGCGATCCGGCATGGGCGACATCGCCGATATCCTGCAGCGCGAGGGAGTGATCGACAACAATCGCTGGGCGTTCTTTGGCGCCGTCATTTCCATGAAGGCGCGCGCCGAGTTGAAGTCGGGCGAATACGCGTTCCAGAAGAACGCCAGCATGCGCGACGTGATCAACACCATCGTCGACGGCAAGGTGGTGCAGCACGCGTTCACGATTCCCGAAGGGCTGACGTCCGAGCAGATCGTGGCGCGGCTGCTGGAAAACGATGTCCTCACCGGCCAGATCAAGGAGTTGCCGCGGGAAGGCACGCTGCTGCCGGAGACCTACAAGTTTCCGCGGGGCACGACGCGCGACCAGGTGATCCAGCGGATGCAGCAGGCCCAGCACCGCGTGCTGGCGGAGGTCTGGGAGCGCCGCAATCCGGATCTCCCGCTCAAGTCCCCCGAACAATTGGTCACGCTGGCCTCGATCGTGGAGAAGGAGACCGGACGGGCTGACGAACGCAGCCGCGTCGCGGCGGTCTTTACCAACCGCCTGCGGCAGAAGATCAAGCTGCAGTCCGACCCGACCATCATCTACGGACTGGTGGGCGGCAAGGGCACGCTGGGACGGCCGATCAAGCGCAGCGAGATCCAGCAGCCGTCGCCGTACAACACCTACGTCGTCGAGGGATTGCCGCCCGGCCCGATCGCCAATCCGGGCCGGGCGTCGCTGGAAGCGACCGCCAATCCCGCTCGCACCCGTGACCTATTCTTCGTCGCCGACGGCAGCGGCGGACACACCTTCTCCGAAACCTACGACCAGCATCAAAAGAATGTCGCGAAGCTGCGGTCGATCGAGAAGCAGCAGCAAAATGACACGGTGGAGACCGGCGACGAACCGCCGCCGCCCGGCGCGGCCACTCCCGCGGAGGCTTCGCCCGCTCCGGCGACCGACCCGACCGTTGGCAAGCTGGCACCGGCCAAGAAACGTGCCGCGGCGCCCAAGCGTGCCGTGAATGCCAAGGGCGGCAATCCGCCCGCGCCCGCACCGGAGGCGCCTGCGGACCCTGCCGCGCAATAGTTGTCTGCTCGGATCCGCCCGCCGAGCGGGGCGATGTTGCCTGCACAATTCCCGAAACGACGCACGCGTCCGGGCGAGGGCGGTCCCATTGTTCGCCGCGGGCCGCTGCTTAGCACCAATCGATTCGTCGGCCGCAACGCTTGTGAGGCCCTACCGGCGCGGATAGACTGTTGTCCTTCGAATCTCGGATGTGCAGTTGTGGCGCGTCGGCGCCCCGGGCTTCTCCTCGAGCCGGCCTTCCGCTTTCTGGTACCGCCGATTTCAAGTTTCCTGCACCAGTGCAGTAGCAAATTCGTTCTAGGAACTCGAAATCGAAAGCGGTACTGGAATCACGGATTTGCGAGTGCTCTTTGTGTCTTGAGTTCGTGTGAGAAAATGCCGCGACGGATCACGAACGTCGAAATCAGGGCAGTAATCGAGTATCGAGTATCGAGTATCGAGTATGACGTCGCGCGGCGGGCCCGCTGAGGTCGCGCCGCATGCCATTTACGAACCGGAGCGCGGGTGCCATGGCGTTGTCGAGCATGACCGGTTTTGCCAGAAGCCACGGCGGCAGCGGCGACTACGCCTTCGAGTGGGAGTTGAAGTCGGTCAACGGCAAGGGTTTCGATTTGCGGTTGCGGCTGCCGCCGGGATGGGACGAAGTCGAGCCGGTGGCGCGCAAGCGCGCGTCCGACCTGCTCGCGCGTGGCACCATCTACGCCAACCTCAGCGTCAAGCGCGCGATGCTCGCCTCCAGCATTCGGGTCAACGAGGAGGTATTGGCCGCGATCCTCAAGGTTGCCGCCGACCTGTCTGCCAGGACCGGCGCCGCCGCGCCGACGGTCGACGGCCTGCTCGCCATCAAGGGCGTGGTCGAGATCGCGGAGCCCGAATCCGACGGCGTTGCCGATCAGACGGCACGCGCCGCGGTGCTTGCGTCGTTCGAGGAGGGTCTGAAGGGGCTCGTCGAGATGCGCCGCCGCGAAGGGGTTTCGCTTGGCGAGATCCTGAAGCAGCGGCTTGATGAGATCGAACGCCTGGCCGCCCGGGCCGACGCCGCGCCGGGGCGGCGGCCCGAGGCCGTGAAGGCAAGGCTCGCGGAGCAGGTCGCGGCGCTGCTTGAAACGTCCGACCGGTTCGATCCCGACCGTCTCAGCCAGGAAGCGGTTCTGATCGCCGCGAAGTCGGACATTCGCGAGGAGCTCGACCGCATCACCTCGCATATTGCCCAGGCGCGTGAACTGATCGACAAGGGGGGCGCGATCGGGCGCCGTCTCGATTTTCTGGCCCAGGAATTCAATCGGGAAGTGAACACCACCTGTTCCAAGGCCAACGATCTCGAGCTGACCAATATCGGTCTCGAAATGAAGAACGTCGTCGAGCAGTTTCGCGAACAGGTCCAAAATCTGGAGTAGGCATGGCGGGGCAAGGCAGGGATGGCGTCGAGCGCCGTGGGTTGATGTTTGTGCTGTCGTCGCCGTCGGGGGCGGGCAAGACAACGCTCTCGCGATTGCTGCTCGACCGCGCGGCGGGCTTGAGCATGTCGGTCTCGGTGACCACGCGGGCGAAGCGTCCGGCCGAGCAGGATGGCCGGGACTATCATTTCGTCGACGCCGCGCGCTTCGAAGCCATGGTCAGGAATGACGAACTGCTGGAATGGGCAACAGTGTTCGACAACCGCTACGGCACGCCGCGAGCCCCGGTCGAGGCCGCGCTGTCGTCAGGTCAGGACGTGCTGTTTGACATCGACTGGCAGGGCACCCAGCAGCTGCGCCAGAAGGCGGATTCGGATGTGGTCAGCGTCTTCATCCTGCCGCCCTCGGCGGCCGATCTGGAAATGCGCCTGCACACCCGGGCACAGGACTCCGCCAGCGTGATCCGCAGCCGCATGAGCCGCGCGGCCCATGAACTCAGCCATTGGGCGGAATACGACTATATCGTCATCAATCACGACGTCGAGGAGGCGTTCGCCGAGGTGCAGTCGATCCTCAGGGCCGAGCGCCTGAAGCGGAAGCGGCGCACGGGACTGACCGACTTCGTGCGCGCCCTGCAGAGCCAGCTCGGCTCTTAATGGATTTCCTTCGGATCTCCGGTCAACGCGACAACCGGTCGGCGCGGGCGCCTGACACCGGCGCCGCACGCGTCGTCGCCTGAATCCGGCGGGTCGCTAGTTCACCAGCATGACCCGGCCGACGACGTGGCCCGCGCGCAACTCGTCGATCCATTTCTGGACGTCGGCCATCGGCTGTTCCTGGATCGGAGGCGCGGAAATCCTTCCCGCGCGCGCCAGTGCGAGCAGTTCCTTCGCTTCCTCCAGCGTCCCGGTCATGAAGCCTTCGATCGTCATGCGTTTGTAGATCCACTGCACCTGCGGAATGCTGAACGTTCCACCCATCAGCCCGGAGACCGCAATCTTGCCGCCGCGCGCCAGCACCGAGACCGCGAAGGCCATCGATTTCTCGTTGCCGGCAAAGTCGACGATTTCGTCGAAGCCGCCGCCGGTTTCCGTCAGGATGCGCTTGACCACGTTGTCTTCGCTCGGGTCGTAGGCGAAGGACGCGCCGTGCTTCAGCGCGACCTCGCGTGCCGCCGGGCTCAGGTCGGCAACGGAGATCTTCTGTTTGAACATCGCCTGGGCGAAAGCCAACCCCATCATCCCGACGCCGCCCAATCCGATCAGGAGCAGATTGCGCTGGCGTGGCCGGTCGGCCAGCCGCTTCAGCGCGCCGTAGGCGGTCGCGCCGGAGCACATCAGCGTGGCCGCGAGATTGACCGGAAGCGGGTCGTAATCGAGCAGGTACTTCTCATCGGGTACAAGGACATGGCTGGCAAAGCCGCCGTCGATCGAAACTCCCAGAAAGCGGTTCTTGGCGCAGAGATTCTCGTCGCCATTCACGCAGTCGGGGCATTTTCCGCAGCCGATCCATGGAAAGACCGCCTTCCTGCGGCCAATCAGCTCGCGCGACGCGTCCGGCCCGGCCTCCTCGACCACGCCCGCGATTTCGTGGCCCAGCGTGAAGGGGAGCGTCATGCCGCGCGTGGTGTCGAGCCGCTTGCCGCCGCCGATATCGGCGTAACCATCCTGGATGTGGAGGTCGGAATGGCAGAGCCCGCAGCGTTCGATCCGGACCAGGACTTCCTTGCCCTGCGGTTTTGGCGTGTCGACGATGGTCTCGCACAGCGGCGCATCGAATTTGACAAGCGATTGGCGGCGCATCAATGACATTGGATCTCCCCGAACCTCAGTTTCTGTTTCGTATTTTGATGATTTCTCGGGCCATGGCAACAAAGCCGCTGATCGGAACGGTTTCGGCCCGCTGCGTGGGGTCAAGCCCGGCAGCGGTTGCCAGGGCGACGGGGTCGGCCCCGAGCGACTTGAGGCTCTGGCGCAGCATCTTGCGGCGCTGACCAAACGCGGCCGCGGTTACCTGTTCAAGCGCCCGACGCTCGCACGGTGCGGGGTCCGGACGCGGGACAAGGCGCACGACCGACGACGTCACCTTCGGCGGCGGGACGAAGGACGACGGCGCGATATCGAACAGCCGCCGCGTCTCGGCGCGCCAGTTGGCCAGCACCGCCAGCCGGCCATAGGCATCGTCATCGACACTGGCGGTGATGCGGTCGGCGACCTCGCGCTGGAACATCAGCACCATCATGTCATACCAGGGCGGCCACGGTTCGATACACAGCCAGTTCGTCAGCAGCACGGTCGCGATATTGTACGGAAGATTGGCGACGATCCGCGCGCGGCCGCCATCGAGCAGCGGCCGGGGATCGTATGTCATCGCGTCGGCCGCGACCACGGTCAGACGGCCGGGATAGCGCTGTGCGATCTCTTCGAGCGCGGGAAGGGCTCTCGGATCGTGCTCGATGGCAATGACCCTGCGGGCGCCGAGCGCGAGCAGCGCGCGCGTCAGTCCGCCCGGTCCCGGCCCGATTTCCACGATGGTCGCATCTTCGAGCGGCCCGGCGGCGCGCGCGATCCGCGAGGTCAGATTGAGGTCGAGCAGGAAGTTCTGGCCCAGTGACTTGCGCGCGGTGAGCGCATGGCGCCGGATCACCTCGCGCAGCGGTGGCAGGTCGTCGATTGCGGTCATGGCGCCGGACGGTGCGCGGACATCCGTGCGGCCAATCTCAGCGCAGCGATCAGGCTCGACGGGTTGGCGCGACCGCTGCCTGCCAGCGCGAACGCGGTGCCGTGGTCGGGAGACGTCCGCACAAACGGCAGCCCGAGGGTGACGTTGACCCCCTCGTCGAAGGCCAGCGTCTTGATCGGGATCAGCGCCTGATCGTGATACATGCAGATCGCGCAGTCATAGGTCTGGCGCGCGGCGAGGTGAAACATGGTGTCCGCCGCCAGCGGCCCGCTGACATCGAAGCCTTCGTCACGGAGCGCGTCGATCGCCGGCGCGATGATGGTCAGCTCCTCGGTGCCCAGCGTACCGTCCTCGCCGGCATGCGGATTCAGCCCGGACACCGCCAGCCGCGGTTTCGCGATACCAAAATAGGTGCTGAGATCCGCTGCGACGATGCGGCAGGTCCGGATGATCAGTTCGGAGGACAGCGAGGCAATGGCCTCTCGCAAGGCGACGTGGATCGTCACTGGCACCACCGCAAGCGTCGGCGACCACAGCATCATCACCGGCATCGGGGCCACGTCGCCGTAACGCGCCAGCTCGGCCAGGAATTCGGTGTGACCGGGATGGCTGAAACCGGCGCTGTAGAGCACCGACTTGGCGATCGGGTTGGTGACGACCGCCGCAGCGCGCCGGGCCATGACGTCATCGACCGCCTGGCGGATCGATGCAATCGCCGCGGGGGCGCTGCTGGCATCGGGGCGCCCGGCGGTGGCCGTCACGGTATGGCCGGTCGGGATCACCGGAAGAGCCCGGTCAAACGCCTGCGGTGCCGTGGCCGGCTCTGCGGCGGCAATCGGAACCTCGCCGCCAAGGATCCGCGCCCGTTCCCTGACAAAATCGGGATCGCCGATCAGGTAAAAAGGCGGGACTTCATCCTCACGTCGCCGCTGCCATGCGGCAATCGCGATATCCGGACCAATCCCCGCGGGTTCGCCCAGGGTGAGCGCGAGAGGCCGTGTCATCGCGCCGGGGCCGCTGGCTCGTCGACGCGCCGCAGGTAGGGGGGACTGTGGCTCACCGGCTATCGTCGCTCGATCATCGCCGCCTTGCGAATCTCCTGCAAATAGGCGTTCGACTTGGCTTCGTATTTCTGCACGAACATCTTGTCGCGGATTTCCCGCTTCGCGGGACTGTCCACGGTGGTCGGCTTGCGATCACACAGAGCGACCATCTCGATGCCCTGTTTGGTGACCTCCGGCGGGGTCAGGTGACCAATTTCCGTCTTGTCCAGAAGCTCGCGCAGCGGCCCCGCTAGGTCGGCCGAAGTCTTGATGACGTTGTCGCGTATCGCGGCGTCGTGCATGGTTCGGAAGATATCGTTGGCTTCGTTGCAGCTCTGGATGCGATTGCGCAGTGCCTCCGCTTCCTTCTGACGGGTTTCGAGCGCGCCGGCGGGCGCGCCGTGGGGCACCACGAGGACAATCGGGCGCATGGTGTATTCGAAGCTGGCACCTTGCTGCGCGCCCTCGTCGCCTTTGACCAGGACAGCGGAATGCACCTCCTTCTCGTTGACGAGAAGGCTCTCCTTGAACCGGCCGCGCACCAGATTGGTCCAGACCGTATCGGCGCGCACCTTGTTCTTCAGCGTTTCCGGACGGATGCCCTGGCTTTCGAGCATCTTGGACAACTGTTCGGGGTTCATCCGCATGCGACCGGCCATCGATGCATAGAGGGAGTCGATGTCCGATGCGGTCGGATCGATGCTCCACTTCTTGGCTTCCCTGATCTTGATCCGTTCGTCGATCAGTTCGTTGATGACCACCTCGCGGTCGGGGACCTTGTGCGTCGTCAGGGCGTCGAGCTTGGAGCGCTGTTCGATGTCGTAGCCGGTGATCGGTTCACCGTTGACCATGAGCACCACGGTCTGTGCACCGGCCGGCGAAGCGAGACCCGCGCCGATCAACAGCATGACCCCCGCCGCAGCGAAACTTGCCCTGGATGAGATGGCTTTCGCGAACATGAGAAAGACCCGTTGATTTTCCAGTTTAGATGCCTCGCCATGAACACACTTTGTGTCCCGGCCGTGGCGGCGCGGTCACTTTACTGAGTAGCCCCGCCGACGCTCTCAGAGAATGACGTCGTACCGATGGTTCGCAATCCGATCTGCAGCATGATGCGGTGATCAAGCGAAGGCACCGGGTTCGTGACCGTCGTATACGCGTAGTCGGTGATGTAGTTGAGGGCCATGACGAAACAATCGTCCACGTAGCCCGCCCCGACAATATACTCGTTGATCTGACCCGCTTCCAAATCATAGCGGAACCCGCCGGACGCGACCCAGTTCGAGGTCAGCTTGACGGATCCGGTGGTCAGAATCCCCTCGCGCCGGGTCAGATATCCGAGTTCCGGCTGCGGGGCATAATTGCCGTACAACATACTGAGCGACCAGCGCTCGAAGTTGGCGCGGCCCTCGAGTTCAAGCCGCTGCACGGACAAGTTGTCATGATCCAGCCGCGTGCTGGCGGAGAACGTGTAGGTCTTGTTGGGCTGATAGGTGGCGCGCGCGACATAGTCCGACACGGTGGTGTCGAGGCCGGTTCCGACGCCGGTGTTCGTCAGGTCCTGCACCGCATAGGAGTTCAGCCCGAATAACTGGTAGGACTGCCCGAACAGGAAATTGACCGAGCCACCGCGTTCGAACTGGGTGGTGGTCTGAACGCCTACATTGGCGCGGCCGCCGCCTTCGACGCGATCCCAGCCGGCAAACTTGTCGACACTGAACAGGTTGCTGGCGTCGAACGTCAGGCTTTGCGAATCTTCATTCGGAAGCCTTCCGGCGAAAGTTTCGTTCGGGCGGGCGATGATCTGGCCGATCGGCGTGACGGTGGTGGTGCCCCACGGCTGCACATTGATGAACGGGTAGCGGTATTCGAGGCCGACTGCGGGCATGAAGCGCGCGACCTGGGTCTCGCCGATGGCGGTATAGTTGGCAACGCCCGGCTGGTTGGCCACCGATGAATCAATCAGGTCCGCGCGCAAAGAGGCAAATGGGGTCCAGATCTGGCCGAGCGGATCGGTGAACGACCGGCGCCAGTTGACCTGGCCCGATCCCCGCGTGTAGTCGCCCGGAACGCCGCGCAGGATGCAGTTGGCGGGAATCTTGACGGTCGGATCGGCCGTTGTCGGCGTACACCAGCCATTGTTGAGGGCGGTCGTGGTGATCGGCTCAAAGTCCGCCGTTCCCCGGCTGAGGCTGGTCACATTGGCCTTGTAGCTCAATTCTCCGCCGAGGATCGATCGGTTCACCACATTCGAGTAATCGATCACCGGACGGACAACCGGAATCTGGCTCTGAACGTCGGCGCTCGAGAACCCGTAGTAGTAGATGGTCCGTGCGTCGAAGAAGCTGCGGTTGCCGATGCCCGTCAGGTAGAGCTGCGACGTTGCTTCGGTCGGCGTCGTCAGGAACGACTGCAGGGGATTCCTGAACACCGACAGGCTGTAGTCCTGGTAGAACGACTTGTCGCTGAGGAGGGTGCCGTCCCAGCCCCAGACCCACTTGTCATTGAGGGCGAACTGGCCCGTTGTTTCGATCGCGCCGCGGAATGTGCGATCGCCGGGCGCGCCGGAGAAAGCATTGGGCTGCAGCTGGTCGATGCCGTAGGCGCGAATTTGGTACGAGCCGTCGATCAGACGCTGGCGGAATTCCGTCTGCATGAGCACGCCCTGGCGCGTCAGCACGCGCGGCGTCAGCGTCATGTCGTAATCAGGCGCCAGCGCCCAGTAATACGGAATCTCCAGCCCGAGACCGGTCGCCGTGGTCTGCATCCCCCACGGTATCAGGAAGCCCGACTTGCGTTTGACGGTCGGGTCGGGGGTGGAGAAAAACGGAAGATAGGCGATGGGGACGCCGAAGAATTCCAGGTGCGCGTCCTCGAAATACAGCATCTTTTCCTGCTGATCGTGGATGATGCGCGCGCCCTTGACCTGCCATAGCGGCGGTCGCTTCGGGTCGTCTTTGCACTCCGCGCACGCCGTGTAGACGCCGTTCTGGAATACGGTGTAGCGCCCCTCGCTGCGATCGGCGCGGTTGGCCGCCATGCGGGTCTGATCGGCGGTCTCCAGCCGCAGCGAGTCGACGAACCCGTCACGGTAATCGTCGCTCAAGTCCATGATGCTGGAATAGGTGACCTTGCCGTCCGCGTCCGTCATGCGGACATTGCCCTCGGCATGAAGGCGCTTGGTCCTCTGATCGTAAATGACCTTGTCGGCCTCGACCGTGGACGAGTTGTAATAGATCTGGACGTTGCCGACCGCGGAAACCCGCTGATTGTTGTAGTCGTAATCGACCTCGGTCGCCTGGACGAGCATCTGCCCGTCGTGCGGACGCTGTACCGGCTTGGGACGCGGCGGGCGGGGATTGTAGGTGAACTGTGCCGCGGCCGGAATCGGAGCTAGCGCGGCGATCAGCCCGGTGACCGCAAGCGCGAGCAAAAGCCCGCCGGTCAGACGGCGAATCCTCGACGCATCTCCCCGACGGCCGCGCACGAATCTGCGCCGCCAGCGATCGGGCGTCACTACTTGGCGGGCGGCGACAACGGCCACTACCCGTCCTCCTGGTACAACAAGGCCAAAAAACCGGTGAGGCCGCCCACGCAAACGGGCAACCACGCCGCAGCTACGGGGTACATCAAGTCGGCCTTGCTTAAATCCTCAGTTACCTTCGACAAGACATAGAGCAGAAAGCCGGCACCCACGCCACTCAAAACCATCCTCTGCACGCCACCGAACCTGAAGAATCGCAGACTTACGGCGGCAGCCAGCATAACCATCGCGGCGAGCAGAAAAGGACGTGACAGAAGCTTCTGGTATTGCAGTTGATAGCCTGCGGTTGCGATTCCGGAGTTCTCGGACGACCGGATATACTGGGGGAGTTGCCAAAATGACACAGATTCCGGGCTCGAGAACGTGTTCCGAACCTGGGAAGGGGTGAGGTTGGTCGCGAGCAGTAGCGAATCCTGTTCGATCGTGGGGCTGTCCAGGGAATAGCGGTGCGCCGCCCGCAGCCGCCAGCGTCCGGGCTCGAGAATGGCGTCGCGAGCTTCGATTCGCTCCTTGAACTGACCGTCGGGGGCGAACCGGAACACGGTCAGGGCGGTGAGGCGGGTACCTTGTTCCTGGCTGCTGGCGGCATTGATGATCGATTGACCCTCGCTGGTGACCTGATTGACCCAGAATCCCGCGGCATCCTGTCCGCCGCGATCTTCGCCAAACAGCTCGGCCTCCATTTGCCGGGCCTGCTCCTGCATGCTGGCGGAGACGGGGTTGTAGATCGTGGTCGCGAGGGCCCCAAGGATCAGCGCCGAGACCAGCGCCGGGGTCATGAATTGCCACGCGGAGATCCCCGCGGCGCGCGCGACCACAAGCTCAAGACGACGCGACAGCGACAGGTAACAGGACATCGCCCCGACCAGGATGCAGAACGGCATCAGCCGCTCGAGCAGCTGGGGAACCCGGTACAGGGAGGTCTGCGCCACGAACAATGCGGAGGCTTGGCTGTGCGACGTCCGGCGCAACAGCTCGATGTAGTCGACGAACACAACCAATAGGAAAATGCTCGCAAAAACCGCAATCGTCGCGAGCAGGAAACGACGGGCAAAGTAGCGGGCAAGGGTGCTCACGACCATCGGCGTTACCCGGTCAAACTGGTCGACGGGTGATCGGCGCGACCACACGGGGAAGCTGGCCGACGCCAACAAGATGGGTCGATTTCAGCCCCCCGTTCGGCGCTGGAATCGCAGCCTCGCTGGCACCGGAGGTGCTCGGCGCCGTCTCCCAATTTTGCCCGTCGAGAGACCCCATCCACGCCCCAACTTCGTCGCCAAACCGATCCAGGCACATCGCCCAGCCGCTTCGCCCCCGCCGCGGTGGCGTAATGCCCTTTGTCCGACAGCGCGAGTCATTTCCAATCAACATCTTACCCCAATATCATCGTGTCGATTGGTCAACAAAATGACCGCGCCGTGGTAAGCCCAAATTTACGGTTAATAGTTTGCTGCTGCGGCGCAATTGTCACGATTCCGCGGCGTTGGGACAGCGGGCGACGCCCGTCGTCCTGGCTTGGCATTGGCATCGCGAACTGGTCATAGTGCGGCGCCATGTCCGGACGGCAGTTCGTGCATGCTGCCGTTCGAACCTGGAGGAAATGCCTTATGCCCGCCACCGTCAAGGTCGGTTTCGTTCCCGTTTCAGCCGCCGCTCGCGGCGTTCTGGTGGTCTTTTCCGACAAATCGCTGACGTTCGGCGCGGCGACCCGCAAAGCGCTGGGGGCTGCGATCAGCACGGTGAAACGGGCCGCCACCGCGGCCAAGTTTAGCGGCAAGCGCGGCTCCATTGTCGATCTGCTTGCGCCGCAGGGCCTTAATGTCGATCGCCTCATCGTGGTCGGGACCGGCGATCAGGGGCGGCTGGGGGACGAGGACTTCCTCAAGCTCGGCGGCGCCACGGCAGGCTGCCTGAAATCGGGTTCGGTGGCCGTCACGGTTGTTGCCGAACTGGCCGGCGGCTTGCTGACGCCGCGCCAGGCCTCGTCGCTGGCGGCCGGACTGAGGCTGCGCGCCTACACCTTCGATCGCTACAAGCGCAAGAAAAAGGATGACGAAGCCAGCCTGACCGCGCCAATCTCGATCGCGGTGGGGGACGTCGCCGCGGCGCGCAAGGAATTCGCCGCCGCCGGTCACATTGTTGACGGCGTTTTGATGGCCCGTGAACTGGTCAACGAACCACCGAACGTTCTCTTTCCCGTCGAATTCGCGCGCCGTGCGGCCCAGCTGCGCCGGCTCGGCGTCCGGGTCGACATCCTCGACGTCAAGGCCATGACCAAGCTCGGGATGGGCGCGTTGCTGGGGGTCGCGCAGGGCTCCGTCCATGAAGGGCGTGTTGTGGTGATGCGCTGGAATGGCGGACGGCGCGGCGACAAGCCGGTTGCCTTCATCGGCAAAGGGGTCTGCTTCGATACCGGCGGCATCTCGATCAAGGGCGCGGCCGGCATGGAGGACATGAAGGGGGACATGGCCGGGGCGGCCTGCGTGGTCGGTTTGATGCATGCGCTGGCGGCGCGCAAGGCAAAGGTCAACGCGATCGGTGCGATTGGGCTGGTCGAGAACATGCCCGACGGCAATGCGCAGCGTCCCGGCGACATCGTGACATCGATGTCAGGGCAAACCATCGAGATCATCAACACCGACGCCGAGGGGCGGCTCGTCCTGGCCGATGTGCTCTGGTATGTCGGACAGAAATTCAAGCCGAAATTCATGATCGACCTCGCGACGTTGACCGGCGCAATCATGGTGGCGCTGGGAACCGAATATGCTGGCCTGTTTTCGAACAATGACGAACTCGCCGATCGGCTGAACAAGGCAGGGCGGACCAGCGGGGAGCGCCTCTGGCGCATGCCGCTCGGATCGGAATACGACAAGCTTATCGATTCGAAGTTCGCCGACATGAAAAACAGCGGAGGCCGGCATGGTGGTTCGATCACGGCGGCGCAGTTCCTGCAGCGCTTTGTCGGCGACATTCCTTGGGCTCACCTCGACATCGCCGGTACGGCAATGGCCGCGCCGTCCACCGACATCAACACCAGCTGGGGGTCGGGCTTTGGCGTCCGCCTTCTCAATGAACTGGTGTCCGAGCACTATGAGGGCCGGCGCTAGGACCGCCGATTTGAAGTTCCTGCAGGTGAACCTGGTTTCGGGCCATGACTGAAGTGCTTTTCTATCACCTGCAGGACGCCACTCTTGAAGGCG
>JBKQQE010000616.1:0-4342 GCA_052326245.1 Xanthobacteraceae bacterium
TCCGGCCGGCCGGTTCGGCAGGCCGGATGAGTTCGGCGCCACCTGCGCCTTTCTCTGCTCGACCCATGCCGGCTACATTACCGGCCAGAACGTGCTGATCGATGGCGGTGCCTATCCCGGGACGTGGTAGCTTGATCGCAACGAACCTCCGTTCAAGGAAATACCAACGAGGTTCGTTTGGAGTGGCCAGAGATAGAGAGACAGGGGTCGGCAACGTTTCTGTCGTCGTTGACCGAAAGGAGATCTTCGAGGTACTGACCCTAGCCGCAGGCTACGTTGTCAGATTAGAGTCATGGGTACTTGTATGGGTAAGTCGCTACACAATTGATAATAATCCATAACGTCAATAAGTTAAGGCGATATCTGAATCCCCCCTTCCGCCAGAATCACAAATTGCTCGCGCCTCGGCGTCACGTGCGGAAATCCACAGCATGGCCTTTCAATGCACCATACCGGCGGTCGCTACCGTGCAGCAGGACGACGCCGTCGTGCGCATCACGCGATGGGATTTCGAGCCGGGCGCGGTGACCGGCTGGCATCGCCACGGCTGGCCCTATTTCGTGGTGATGCTGACGGACGGCACCTTGCGGATTCATGACGGCGCCAACGTGACCGATGTGGCGCTGGTCGCCGGGCAATCCTATCGACGCCTGGCGGGCGTCGAACACGACGTCATGAACGGCTCGGCGCATCCCATCGCGTTCGTCGAGATCGAGATCAAGCGTCCCGACGCATTGGCCACGGCCTGAAGCGGAACCTGGATCACGAAGTGCCGTACGACCGGGCCGATCGCTTTCGGCAGTAATGCAGTTGATGTAGAATCAGCTCTCACAGCACATCTGATCCGTACGCCGCGTTTTGCCAATCGACCGCCATCGCAGGAGGGGCCCGATGAATGTCGCACGCCGTCGAGTGCTGCAGCTGCTGGGAGCCGGCGCAGCCACGATTGCCGTTCCAACTCTTGCGTTGGCCATGGGGCCGACCAGCGCCCCGCAATTGCCCGGTGGCAAAGTTCCCGCTCCAAACAGCGATGCCTGCGGGCCGGCTGAAAATCCCTGCCGCACGCCGCGCCGGCGATCGAGACGCCGGCACTCAAGCCATCACCGCCGTAAGCGGTAGGCGCGCGTCCTTGCGCGCGCAACACCGTCGGCCCGGCTTCGCCTTGTGTCCAGTCACGCCGTTGTTGCTGCTTTTGCCATGGCGGCGAGGGCGGCGGTCATCGCGCCGACGGTCGCCTCAAGGCCATGCCCCAGCCCGTGCCGTGTCGCAAGCCAGCGCGGGTCGTTGTAGGACAGCCACGTCGCGCCCTTTGCGTCTTGCCAGACCAGCGCCTTGAGCGGCAGGTCGATGGCGATGGTCGGCACGGCCTGCATCAGCGGCGTGCCGGCCTTGGCATTGCCGAAAATCAGGACCTCGGTCGGCGGCAACGAGAGTCCGACCACTGCTGCCCCCGCGGCGTGGTCGATCCGCGCGAACACGGCCATGCCCCTTGCTCCGACCTCGGCAGCAAATCTGTCCATCGTCTCGTTTGGCCCGAAGCTGCTCCGCAGCGTTGTCAACCCGTCCGCGGCCATAGCCCGCGCTCCTTCGAACGCCTTGTCGTTGATCCGAAAACTGCTCTGTCACCACAGATCATGCGGCGCCTGCCGCCGGCACGCGTCGCGAACGTCGGTTCGGCCCGCGGGCGGCTCCGCCCGCAAGTCTGAACCCGACCGGGCCTGGTCGGGAATAAATACCTTGTGAAAATGTCGGTCGAACGGCCGGCGACGGGCGGCCTTGCGCTGGGAACCGGCGCCGCCCATGCGGCGCCTCAGCAGGTGTGCGAGCACACCGCAACGCGCGATTGGAGCAGACAAGCTGCTTCACCCGACAGCGCCGACGGTCAACAGTTCCGAGCAGCTAGCGGGGCGGTCAGCCTATCGGCCCGCGCACTGGCGCAGCATGCGGGTGCGGGCGTCGCGCTCGGCGCCCGTGGCGGTGAACGAGGCTCCCAGGCACCATTCGTAGTGCACCTGAAAATCGGACGACCAGCGGTTGCCCTGAACGCCGCCGACGCAGGCCGGATTGGACAGTGCGCCGCGCACCTGGTTGATCGCCGCCTGCGCATAGGACCTGCAGAAACCGGGATCCGCGGCCAGCGCGCTCGATGCTCCGGAAATGAAGAAGGCCGATGCCGCAATGATTGCAAGTGCTGGAAATCTCTTCGCCACGATATGCCCCCGTTTGGTGCGAATCCGCGGTTCCACAGTATCATCGCGAAAGCGGCACACAAGCGAGGCCGCGCCGCTTCCGCCGCGGCCCGGCACTCATGCTTCTAGGGTGCACCTGCGAATAGGTGCCTGCGTTTTCAGATCTTGGCGGCCGTGACCCCCACAGCGCCCCAGGTGGTGCGCCAGCGCTTCTTGATGGTCGTCAACCCGATCACCGCGACCATGGCCAGCACGGCGAAGATGATCAGTCCGTACTGGAAGGAGCCGGTGAGCTGCTTGGAGTAGCCCAGGCTCGACGCCAGGTAGAAGCCGCCGATCCCGCCGGTCATGCCGACCAGACCGGTCATCACGCCGATCTCGTTGCGGAAGCGCTGCGGCACCAGTTGAAACACCGCGCCGTTGCCCATCCCGAGCGCCAGCATGCCGACGATGAACGACACCAGCGCCATCCAGGCCTGCGGCAGATGAAAGCTCGCGATGGTCAGCGCCAGCGCCGCGATGATGTACATGATGGACAAGGCGCGGATGCCGCCGATCCGGTCGGCGACGGCGCCGCCGACCGGGCGCACCAGCGATCCCGCGAACACGGCCGCGGCCGTGAAGTAGCCGGCAACGACCGGGCTGAGACCATAGTCGGCGTTGAAATAGATGGTCAGCGATGAGGCGAGGCCACTGAACCCGCCGAACGTCACGGAATAGAAGAACATGAACCACCAGGCGTCGCCGATCCGCAGCACCGACAGGTACTCGATCAGGCCTTTCGCCGGGGGAGGGTTCGGCGCGTCCTTGGCGAGGACGATGTAGACGATGAGGGCCGCGGCGAGCGGAATGGCCGCGAGCCCCAGCACGTTGATCCAGCCGAACGCGAGCGCCAGGCCCGGCGCGAACAACGCGGCAAACACCGTCCCGGAATTGCCGGCGCCGGCAATGCCGAGCGCGATGCCCTGGTACTGCGGCGGATACCATCGCGATGCCAGCGGCAGCGCGACCGCGAAGGATGAGCCGGCGACGCCCAGCACGATGCCGAGCGCCAGGATCTGTCCGAATGAGTGCACGCCGAAATACCAGGCCGTGATCAGGCCGAGAATCACCAGGACCTGACCGATCAGGCCCGTCTTCCTGGGCCCGATGCGGTCGACCAGGATTCCGTTGACCACCCGCAGCAGCGCGCCGGCAAGCAGCGGGACCGCAACCATCAGGCCCTTCTGTCCAGCATCGAGCTGCAGGTCCCTGGCGATCTGGACACCCAGCGGGCCCAGCATCACCCAGACCATGAAGCTCATGTCGAAATAGAAGAAGGCGGAAAACAGCGTCGGCGTATGCCCCGCTTTGAAGAACTCTTTGTCGATCATGTAGGGGCTCGCGCGTGCTAATTGTGCAATGGCTAAAGTTTAGGCCAAATCACGCGAATCCAATGCCCATATCTTGGCCTTTGACTGATCAGGCACTGTGCAAAGATCAGTCGGATTCTTTCCGTCGCGGAGGACATCTTGGCTAATACGCCTAATACACCGGCATCCGATCGGGCTGCCGCGCTCGTCACGCACTCCGGATTCTGCAGCGAGCGCGGCGAGCGCGCGGGCAACGAAGACTATGTGGGCGTGGCGGACGGCAAAGGCTCGCCAGCGGGAATGGTTGCCGTGATTGCCGATGGCGTCGGTGGCAGCAAGGGCGGGCGGATCGCCGCCGAGCTTGCGGTCAGGGGCTTCATCGAGGGCTATCTCGGCCGCGGCAGGCACGAGGGCCCCAGGGACGCCAGCGTCCGCAGCCTCGAAGCGGTCAATCGCTGGGTCCATGCCATGGGGCGCCGGGATCCCGACTTGCAGGGCATGGCCTGCACCTTCACCGCGCTGGTTTGCGAAGGCCGCGAGCTGCACGTCGTGCACGTCGGCGATTCCCGGCTGTATCGGCTGCGCGGCAGCCAGCTGCAGCAACTCACCGTCGACCATGCCCTCGGCGCCGGCCAGCTCGGCGTGCTGACGCGCGCGGTCGGCGCCGACGATGAAGTGCGGATCGACTACGTGAAGCTGCCGAACGAGCCGCACGACCGCTATCTGCTGTGCACCGACGGCGTGCATGGCGGCGTCGCCGACGAGGTGCTGCGCGAAATCCTGATCCGGCGCGCGACGCCG
>JBKQQE010000617.1:0-6075 GCA_052326245.1 Xanthobacteraceae bacterium
TGCCTCCCGTAGGAGTCTGGGCCGTGTCTCAGTCCCAGTGAGGCTGATCATCCTCTCAGACCAGCTACTGATCGTCGCCTTGGTGAGCCGTTACCTCACCAACTAGCTAATCAGACGCGGGCCGATCTTTCGGCGATAAATCTTTCCCCGTAAGGGCTTATCCGGTATTAGCACAAGTTTCCCTGTGTTGTTCCGAACCAAAAGGTACGTTCCCACGTGTTACTCACCCGTCTGCCGCTGACGTATTGCTACGCCCGCTCGACTTGCATGTGTTAAGCCTGCCGCCAGCGTTCGCTCTGAGCCAGGATCAAACTCTCAAGTTGGACTTGAACTTTGAACCGGCTGATCACAACGTTTGACGAGGTCCCACCATTTTTTATCAGCCGAAGCCAATAAGCTGCCTGCGATTCACATCGCGGGCAACGATGGTGTAACCTATGTAAACGTGTACCGCCGAAGTCTGTTGTCCAACCGCACATTTCAAAAGCTTGCGCCTTCAACATGCGCGGCTCGCAAGGACTCCGCCGTCCACGTTTCTCTTTCTTCATCTTCACTTGTCAAACAGCCCGGGAGCCGAGGCCCCCACCCTTCATTGCGAAGGGTCTCACTCTATACATTCGACGACGAACCTCCATCCGAAAACGATCGGCTGGGGCTTCACTCATCTCAATGGAAGAGCTTCAAAGGCGCGACACCGTGCCGAGGCCAGGAGCCAAGGCGTTGCCGCGCTCAGTGGCCGGTTTATAAGCCCGCCCGATCAGGCTTGTCAACGCCTGATGTCAACAAATCGTCGCACGCTCCCAAAGAATCACCGAACGTCAGGAAACCCTTGTTTTTCAGGGCTTCTCGCGCGCCGGGAGCGGGATTCCGGCGCCATCCGGCAGCACCGGGGCGGCGTGGAACGAAAAAATTTCCAGGCTCCCGGCGAGTTTTTTTTGTGCAGTGCAGCCCGATGTTCCGGGGATCGACCTGCCGCCCGAGGCGGCTTCCGCACCGCCCGTATCGTCAGGGCCTGGCTCCCTGGCGGTAAAATGACAATTTGACCCAGTCTCATTGACGGCCACGACGCGGATCAGCATTGTGGCGGCGCTCGGAGCCCCGTGACGGTATTATCGGGTGCCCCGGGTTCCAGCGACCGGGCCGGACACGGCCGTCAACGAGCATCGCAAGTTTGCCCTCATTGGGGGTCACAAGGTTGCGGTGACTCGACGCCGATCACGGCACGCCGGGGGTGAGCCTGTAGGCAACGGCTTCGGAGGCGACTTCAAGAGGCAGGCTTGAAGAGACAGGCTTGGCACGGCGGGTTCTTGAAATCGCAAATCTGAGAATCGCGCGGCTGGAAGTTTGGGGGGACGGGGTTTGAACCACGGGACGTCACGGGGCGGCCACTACGGGCGCGAGGCGGAGGTCATCGATCTCGGCCACGAGCCGCCGCTATCCGTCGATGGGACCGAGGCCGCGGTGATCGACCGGCGGCGCGTCTCGGTACAGTGGTTCAGCGGAACGATCCTGACGGGCCTGTGCGGCGCGGCTCTGATCGGCGGCGCCGTTTTCACGTCGCTGGACGGCGAGATGACCTTCGCCAAGGTGCCGGAGCGCGTCGAAGGCGCGCTGCGCGGCGCGTTCGGCGCCAACGAGAAATTGACCGCCGCGCGCAAGGCCGACCGTCTGCCGCCGGCAAGCGAATCCAGCGCCAACCGCACCGTCGTGAAGGTGTCACAGGTGATGCGCGTCGGCAGCCGCGACGTGATGCGCGTGCGCCCGTTCATCCGCATCTCGGGCAATCTGTCGCTGACCACCAGCGATCTCAGCGCCAAGATTCCGCCGTTCAATGCGCAGCGGATGTTGACCGACGTGGGTTCGCCCGCGCCCGCCGCCGGCGACGACGGCCAGAATGCCGACGCCGCCGAGCCCGACGCCGAAGTCTCGTTTGTGATGCGCGACCTCGGCACCGTGCTGCCCAAGGCGCGCATTGCCGCCAACATCGCCATCGACGAGGTGCTGCTGAAGGTGCGCGACGCGTCGAACTGGCGCGGCAACGGCAATCCGGCGGGTGGCGTGCGCTATGCGACCGCCGGCACGCCAAGCAACATCAAGCTCGCTTATGCGTCGGCGGAGGCCGGGCCCGACCCCTATGCCGGCTTCCAGGCCCGCGTGGTGCCGGAAAACGTGACCCTGCTGCCCAAGACCAACGAAGCGGCGACCGGCGGCAATCCCAGCGCCGAGCGGGTGCATGTGGTCAAGAAGGGCGACACCATCGTCTCGATCGTGCGCGAACAGGGCGGCACGCCCGAGGAAGCCAAATCGATCGCGGCGACGCTGGGTGCGCGCGGCCGCGACGGCGGCCTCAAGGACGGCGAGAAGGTGCGCGTGCTGATGGTGCCCTCGGCGCCGGGGCAGCGCCTGCAGCCGTACCGGGTCATCGTCGCCAACGACACCACCGTCGAGGCCGTGGCCGCGCTGTCCGACATGGGCAAATACGTCGCCGTCGACGTCCAGAGCCTGAACTCGACCACCGAGACCGCCAGCAACGACGACAGCGACGACGACGACGATGACGGCAGCGGCGTGCGGCTGTACCAGAGCATCTACGAGACGGCGATGCGCAACAAAGTGCCGTCTTCCGTCATCGAGGACATGATCCGGATCTATTCCTACGACGTCGATTTCCAGCGCAAGGTGCAGGCCGGCGATTCATTCGAGGTGTTCTTCGCCGGCGAGGACGAGACCGGCGGCGGCGCCAGCGCCGACAAGAACGACGTCCTCTACGCCTCCCTCACCATCGGCGGCGAGACCAAGAAATACTACCGTTTCCAGACCCCCGACGACGGCGTGGTGGATTTCTACGACGAGACCGGCAAGAGCGCGAAAAAGTTCCTGGTGCGCAAGCCCGTCAGCAACGCCATCATGCGCTCGCCGTTCGGCGGCCGGCGCCATCCCATCCTCGGCTACGTCAAGATGCATACCGGCGTGGACTGGGCCGCGCCCTACGGCACGCCGATCTTCGCCTCCGGCAACGGCGTGATCGAGAAAGCTGAATGGTCAGGCGGCTACGGCAAGTACATCCGCATCAAGCATCCCAACGGCTACGAGACCGCCTATGGCCACATGAGCGCCTATGCCAAGGGCATGGAGCCCGGCAAGCACGTGCGGCAAGGCCAGGTGATCGGCTTCATCGGCTCGACCGGGCTTTCGACCGGCGCCCACGTGCACTACGAAATTCTCGTCAACGGACGCTTTGTCGACCCGATGCGCGTCAAGCTGCCGCGCGGGCGCTCGCTCGACGGGCCGCTGCTGGCGAGCTTCGAGCAGGAGCGCGACCGCCTCGACGGCACCATGAACAACCGCAGTGGCGCGCGCGTGGCGCAGAACCAGGCCGGCAGGGGTCAGGCCCTCGGCTTTGCGCCGACAACGACCGCCTCGACCAAGGCGCAGGCCACCCAGTGATCGGCCGCTGACCTCCCAATCCGACTTTCCGAAACATCCAGATTGCGCGACACCTCCCGGGCCGGGCCGGGCGGCGGCGGCATGAAAAAAACGTGGCCGGGATCACCCGGCCACGTCGCAACCCTGGTTCGGCCTGTCGCGGCGTGCCGTCGACCTCAATGCGTGGTGTGAGGCCGATCGCCATGCCCGGTCGGCGTGGCGCCCCCGCGCGACTCGAACACGGCGTCGCCGCCCTCGACGGCCTCGCCGTTGAAGGTGAGCCCGCGCGGTCCGGCCGCGATCTCGACCTGCTGGCCGTCAAGCACCTCGCCGCTGAGGATCAACTCCGCCATCGGATCCTGGACGCTGCGCTGGATCACCCGCTTCAGCGGCCGCGCGCCATAGGCCGGATCCCAGCCCTTTTCGGCGAGCCAGTCGCGCGCACTCGGCTCCAGCTTGAGCACGATCTTGCGCTCGTCGAGCAGCTTCTGCAGCCGACCGAACTGGATTTCGACGATCCGCCCCATCTCGCTCTTCTGCAGCCGATGGAACAGGATGATCTCGTCGACGCGGTTGAGGAATTCGGGCCGGAAATTCGCCCTCACCGCCGTCATCACCAGGTCGCGCACCGCGCTGGTATCCTGCCCCTCGGGCTGGTTGACCAGGAATTCGGCGCCGAGATTCGACGTCATGATGATCAGCGTGTTGCGAAAATCCACCGTACGACCCTGACCGTCGGTGAGACGGCCGTCGTCCAGCACCTGCAGCAGCACGTTGAAGACGTCGGGATGGGCCTTTTCGATTTCGTCGAACAGCACCACCTGGTAAGGCCGCCGCCGCACCGCTTCCGTCAGCGCCCCGCCCTCGTCGTAGCCGACATAGCCCGGGGGCGCGCCGATCAGGCGCGAGACCGAATGCTTCTCCATGTATTCCGACATGTCCATGCGAACCATCGCGGTTTCGTCATCGAACAGATATTCCGCGAGCGCCTTGGTCAGCTCGGTCTTGCCGACGCCGGTTGGCCCCAGGAACATGAACGAGCCGATCGGACGGTTGGGATCCTGCAGCCCCGCGCGCGAGCGGCGCACCGCGGTCGCGACCGCCCGCACCGCCTCGGCCTGGCCGATGACGCGGCGGGCGAGGCTCTCCTCCATCTTCAGGAGTTTCTCCTTCTCGCCCTCCAGCATCTTGTCGACCGGCACGCCGGTCCAGCGCGACACCACCTGGGCGACGTGGTCGGCGGTCACCGCCTCCTCGACCATGGCGCCGCGGCTTTCACTGGCCTCGTTCTCGGCCAGCCGCTTTTCCAGGTCGGGAATCCGGCCATAGGCCAGTTCTCCGGCGCGCTGATACTCGCCGCGGCGCTGGGCGTTGGCCAGTTCGACCCGCAGTTGATCGAGCTCGCTCTTCAGCTTCTGCGCGTCCGAAAGCTTGCCCTTCTCGGCGCTCCAGCGCGAGGTGAGATCCGCCGACCGGCTTTCCAGATCGGCCAGTTCGGTCTCCAGCGTCTGCAGCCGGCTCTTCGAGCCGGTGTCGGTTTCCTTCTTCAGCGCTTCCTGCTCGATCTTGAGCCGGATGATCTCGCGGTCGATCGAATCCAGCTCTTCCGGCTTGGAATCGACCTGCATTTTCAGCCGCGCCGAGGCCTCGTCGACCAGATCGATGGCCTTGTCGGGCAGGAAACGGTCGGTGATGTAGCGGTTGGACAGCGTCGCGGCGGCGACGATGGCGCTGTCGGTAATGCGCACGCCGTGGTGCTGCTCGTATTTGTCCTTGAGCCCGCGCAGGATCGAGATGGTGTCCTCGACCGACGGCTCGCTCACGAACACCGGCTGGAAGCGCCGCGCCAGCGCGGCGTCCTTCTCGACGTGCTTGCGGTATTCATCGAGCGTGGTGGCGCCGATGCAGTGCAGCTCGCCGCGCGCCAGCGCCGGCTTCAACAGGTTCGACGCGTCCATCGCGCCGTCCGCCTTGCCGGCGCCGATCAGCGTGTGCATTTCGTCGATGAAGAGGATGATGCCGCCTTCCGCGCCGATCACCTCCTGCAGCACCGCCTTCAGCCGTTCCTCGAATTCGCCGCGATATTTCGCGCCCGCGATCAGGGCGCCGAGATCGAGCGACAACAGCTTCTTGTCCTTGAGGCTCTCCGGCACGTCGCCGTTGAGAATGCGCAGCGCCAGTCCCTCGACGATCGCGGTCTTGCCGACGCCGGGCTCGCCGATCAGCACCGGGTTGTTCTTGGTGCGGCGCGACAGCACCTGGATGGTGCGGCGGATTTCCTCGTCGCGGCCGATCACCGGGTCGAGCTTGCCGTCGCGCGCCGCCTGGGTCAGGTCGCGCGCGTATTTCTTCAGGGCGTCGTAGGCGTTCTCGGCCGACGCGCTGTCGGCGGTGCGGCCCTTGCGCAGGGCCTCGATCGCGGCATTGAGATTCTGCGGGGTGACCCCGCCCTTCTTCAGCAGCGCGCCGGCGTCGCTGTCCTTGTCCAGCGCCAGTGCCAGCAACAGCCGCTCGACGGTGACGAAACTGTCGCCGGCCTTCTCGGCCACCTGCTCCGCGGCATCGAACAGCCGCGCGGTCGCCGGCGCCAGATAAACCTGTCCGGCGCCGCTGCCCGACACCTTCGGCAGCTTCGCCAGCGCGGCCTCG
>JBKQQE010000618.1:0-8771 GCA_052326245.1 Xanthobacteraceae bacterium
GTCATGGCCGGGCTTGACCCGGCCATCCACGCTTTGCAGCGGGTCAAGGCCCCAAAGAGTGGACCCGCGGGTCAAGCCCGCGGCTGACGCATTGATAATTCTTGTCAGCTCTGGATCCGTCTTACTACGCCACCGGATCGATCGGCGCCGGCGGTGTGCCGCCGGCCTCGATGGCCTCGCCGGCAGCGAGACAGAGATCCTCGCGGAATCGGCCGCTCACCACCTGCACGCCGACCGGCGCGCGGCCGACCAGGCCGGTTGCAACCGTGAGCGCGGGCAGGCCGAGCAACGGCACGCCGATCTGCGGCATCTGCGCCTGCCACACCCGCTCGAACGAGGCGTCGTCCCGCATGTCGAGATGGTTGGCGAACGGCAGTTCCGCCGACACCGGCATCACCGCCACCGCATAGGTCTCGAAGAAGGTCTGCCATTCGCGCAGCAGCGTGGCGCGTCGGGTCAGCAGTTTCGAGAAGCTGCCGAGATCGAACGACGCGATGGTGGTGCGGTGATGGCGAAGCACGTTGATGGCGCCGGCGTCGCCCTCGCGCGCGGCGGCGTCGACCATCGCCTGATAGCCGTCGGCGAGCCAGAACCGGGTCTGCAGTTCGGCCGCCTCCGCCAGCGGCGGCAAACTGACCTCCTCGACGCTCCAGCCGGCGCGCGCCAACCGCGCGGCCGCGTCCTGCACCGCCGCCTTCACCTCGGCCTCGACCGCGAGCCGGTCGGGCGCGACGGCGATGGCTGCCCGTCTGGGCATCGGCGGCCCCTCCAGCGGCGCCGGAACCCACCACGGGTCGCGGACGTCGCGCGCCGACATCGCCGCGAGTCCGAGCGCAATGTCGGCGATGGTGCGCGCCAGCGGGCCCGACACCGCGGTGATCTGGCCGCCGAGCACGCGTTCCGGGCTGGAGGCGTTGAAGCCGGGGATGCGGCCGAAGCTCGGCCGCAGCCCGTGCACGCCGCAGGCATAGGCCGGATAGCGGATCGAGCCGGCGATATCGGTGCCGTGGGCGATGTGGCCGATGCCGGCGGCGAGCGAGGCGGCGGCGCCGCCGGACGAGCCGCCCGGGGTCAGCGCGCGGTCGCGCGGGTTGTAGGTCTCGCCGTGCAGCTTGTTGGAGGTGAACCAGCGATAGGAAAACGCTGGCGTGTTGGTGCGCCCGACGATGACGGCGCCGGCCTTCAACAGGTTGTCGACCACCGGGCTGTTGGTCCTGGCGATGAGGTCGCGCTGCAGGGTGACGCCATTGCTGGTGGCAAAGCCGGCCTGGTCGACATTGATCTTGACGGTGACGGGCACGCCCGCCAGCGGCCCCATGGTCTCTCCGCGCTTGAAGCCTGCGTCGACGGCGTCGGCCCGGGCGAGAACCTCGCCGGGCCGATGCTCGACCACGGCGTTGATGGCGGGATTGACGGCGTCGAGCCGCGCTAGCGTGGCCTGCGCCGCCTCGCGCGCCGAAACCTGCCGCGCCCTGATCATCGCGGCGAGGTCGGTGGCCGACATTTGCCAGAGAGCGTTCATCGCAATCCTCGTCGGGCCGGGATGGCCGGGAGGACGAGTATTGCGAGGATCATGACCCCGGGCAAGGCGGGCCATGGCAGGGCGCCCGCGCGCTGGTGCGGCAGACCGGGCGGGCCAAAGCTGCCGCCGTTGCGAAGACGAGGTGGAGGACTTGTCCCCGAACGCCGTGACGGTTCGGGGCGAGGCTCAGCCGGTTCAGTTCGCGCGCTTGGCCTGGCCGCTGCCGGCAGGCGCCATGCCGTGCTTCTCGGCCCATTTCGGGCCGGGCCCGCGCATGTAGTGGCGCGCCGGGTTGTAGCGCGGCTTGCCGTCGCCGACGATGAACTTGGTCAGGGCGTGTACCAGAAGGCTGAGCATCGTTTCCACCAGCGCGAGAATCGTGAGCGCTGCCTTTCGAATCATGGATGAACTCCTTGACCCGGCAATCTGGCGCCGCGGCCCGATGGAATTCGAGAAGGGCGGCCGGGCAAAAATATAAAGAGGACATAAAGGCGCGGGGGCACGGTTAGAAATGCCGCGCCCGCGGCGGACCACCGTTGGTGCCGGGCTGCCGATTCGCGACCGCGCCGCGCCCGGATGCTTTCCGCCGACGCGGGCTCATCCCCTCATCACCGCGCGCGCCCCCGCTGGCCGCGCCGCCACCCCGGCGCCGCAAGCCGCGGATCCCGCACCGCAATCGCCCCGGCGGCGGCACCGTCCCGGCCCGCGGACCGCGCGTGTTCCGATGCCCCGATGCCGTCACCGCCCGCCAGAGCGGGATTTGAGATTGACAATCAGATTGATTGTCTATTTGATAAAGCTTGAAACTTAAAATACCTGGCGATGGAAGCCGACATGGTCCGTGGTCCAAGGTTGCGGGAAGTCCGGCGGACGGCGCGCTCAGCGCCGGAAGAACGTCGCGGCCTCCCGGCTCGCGATCGTGTAGATCTTCTCGATCGCCTCGAGATGGGCGCTGCATCTGACGCTCTCGGCCTCGAATTTCGGCAGCGCCTTGACGGATTTCAGCAGCAGCTTCTTGCGCAGGTCGGCGTAGGTCTTGCAGACCGCGACCCCCTTGGGCGTGCAGCGGTAGAACACGCCGACCCGGCCGGAGCCCTGTTTCTCGACGAAGCCGAGCTTGATCAGCTTGCGCAGCCCGTACTGGACGTTCGGCGTGTCGTTGCGATTGGTCAGGAGCTCGATGTCGCGAATGGTCTTCGCGCGTCCCTTCATGGCGATCACGTGCAGCAGGATGTTCTCCGGGCCCGTGATCGTCGCGCCCGATACCGCCGCGAGACATTCTGTCTGCCAGCGCCCGAACGCCTCGAACACGCGCAGGATGGCGTATTCGAGATCGGTCATCGCGATGCCGGTCGCGTCTTCCGCCAGATGCCAGCTGTGGGAGGCGTCCTCCCCGGACTTGCCCGCGGCGGCGTTTCGGTGCGTCGGCGACGCCATGCACGTTTCCTTTCCGACCTTCCCGATCTTCCCGATCTTCCCGGCCGTCGTGAACCGGCGGACCGGTGCACAACATGACAAACACAGGAGGAATACCGTATGCGCAAGATCGTTGAAACGAAAGACTTCGTGTTGGGGACCTTCGCCTCGAACTGTTCGGGCGGCATGACGGTGACGAAGCTGCCCGAGCGCTGGGCCGCCACCTGGGAGAACAACGAGAAGCTCGGGCTCATGCTCGACGAGGCCGGCATCGATTTCATGCTGCCGATCGCCCGCTGGATCGGCTACGGCGGCGAAACCGACTTCCACGGCACCGTTCTGGAAACCGTCACCTGGGCCACGGCGCTGCTGGCCAAGACCCGCAACATCACGGTGTTCGCCACCGTGCACGTGGCCGCCAACCATCCGGTCGTGGTCGCCAAGCAGATCGCCACCATCGACGAGATCAGCCGCGGCCGCGCCGGGCTCAACATCGTCGCCGGCTGGAATCGCCCGGAATACGAGGCGCTGGGCCTCGAACTGCCGACCGACCACGACCGGCGCTATCGCTACGCCCAGGAATGGTTCGATGTCGTGCACAAGATCTGGACCACCGATGGCAAGTTCGACTGGAATGGCGAATTCTTCAAGCTGAAGGACTGCTACGGCAACCCGAAAGCCTGGAACGGCGAGGCCCCGCCCATCATCAACGCGGCGGGTTCGGGGCAGGGGCGCGACTTCGCCACCCGCAACGCCAACTTCCTGTTCACGCCGGCGATCGACCTCGCCCGCTCCAAGGACGAGGTCGCCGAATTGAAGATGAAGGGCAGGGACGTCGGCCGCAACGTCGAGGTGCTCACTTTCTCCCACGTGGTGTGCCGGCCGACCGAAAAGGAAGCGCGCGACTACTGGAGCTATTTCGCCGACCAGAACGCCGACTGGGGCGCGGTCGACAACCTGATGGCGTTGCAGTTCGCCAACGCGCAGTCGTTTCCGCATGACCTGCTGGCACTGATCCGCGATCGCATGGCCGCGGGGCACGGCGGCTTCCCGCTGGTCGGCACCCCGGAGCAGGTCGCCGACGGCATCTGCCAGCTGCACGCGGCGGGCTTCAAGGGCACGACGCTGTCCTTCGTCGACTACGTCAAGGAATTCCCGTATTTCCGCGACGCCGTGCTGCCGATCCTCGAGGCGCGGGGCCTGCGGGCGCCGCGCAGCGCGGCGGTGTAGCATGGCGCGCGGGGAAACAGCGCTGGCGGTGAGCGCGAGCCGGCCGATGGACGGTATCGCCGCGTCGCGGCCACCGTTGACGATCGATGGCGACAGCTTCCGCCTGGCGATGCGCGATCTTGCCGGCGCCGTCGCCATCCTGACGACCTGCGCCGGCGAGCGCCGCACCGGCTGCACGATCAGTTCTCTGCAGTGCTATTCGGTGGCGCCGCCGATCCTGCTGGTCTCGCTCGGTCGCGACAGCTCGTCGGCCCGGCTGATCGCGGAATCCGGGCGGTTCGGGGTCAGCCTGCTGGGCAACAAGATGGGCGATATCGCGGCCGGTTTCGCGCGTCCCGCGATGTCATCCGGCGAGGAACGGTTTCGCCACGGCCGGTGGGGGAAGCTCGTCGCCGATGGCCAATGGCTCGCCGACGGCGCGCTCGCAGGCTTCGACTGCGTCGTCGACGAAATGATCTACCGCCACTCCCACGTCATCGTGCTCGGCAAGGTGGTGGCGATGGCAACCGCGGCGGCGGCCGACCGGCCGCTGCTGTACTGGCGACAGGACTATCGGGAGCTGGCGTGACGCGTTCAGCGCGCCGCGATCCGGCGGCAATGCGCCAGCGCCGCCGCGACCAGGTTGTCGCTGGCCTCCGGGGTGCGGAAGGCGGAATGCGCCGAGAGAGTGACGTTGCGCAAGCCCGTCAGCGGGTGATCGGCGGGCAGCGGCTCGGTGTCGAACACGTCGAGGCCGGCGTGGCGCAGCTGGCCTGAACGCAGCGCCGCGATCATCGCCGCCTCGTCCACCAGCGCGCCGCGCGCGGTGTTGATCAGCATCGCTCCTTGCTTCATCCCCGTGATACGCTCTGGCGAGAGAAAGCCGCGGGTCTGGTCGGTGAGCAGGAGATGCAGCGACACCACGTCGCTCTCGGCCAGGAGCCGCTCCAGCGCGACGAAACTGACATGGGGCGCTTGCCGCGGCGTCCGGTTCCAGGCCAGCACCGTCATGCCGGAGCCGGCCGCGATCCGCGCCACCTCGGCGCCGATGCCGCCGAAGCCGATCAGCCCGAGCGTCTTGCCGGTGAGCTGCAGGCCGTCCTCGCGCAGCCACTGCCCGGACCGCATCTCGCGGTCCATAAGGGCGATGTTGCGCGCCGCCGCCCACATCAAGGCGATGGTGGCTTCCGCCACCGCGGTGTCGCCATAGCCCTTGATGGTATGGACCGCGATGCCGCGGGCGGCGAGTTCCTCCGGGTTCATGTAGCTGCGCGCGCCGGTACCGAGAAACACCACGTGCTTCAGTTCCGCGCAGCGCGCCGCGATCACGGTCGGCAGCGCGGTGTGGTCGATGATGGCGATGGCGGCGTCGCCGATCACCCCTGGCAGGGCCTCCGGCGTAACGTCGGCGTCGCGATGGATCCGCAGGCCGGGATCACTGTTGCGGCGCAGGCGCTCGAACACGGCGGCAAGCGATTCATTGGCATCGACGAAGACGGCGACCACCGGGTGCTCCGTGAGTTGAAACGGGGACTGCTGCTATTTTCGTCATGGCCGGGCTTGTCCCGGCCAACCACGTCTTGCTTGCGTCTACGCCGTAAAGACGTGGATGCCCGCGACAAGCGCGGGCATGACTTATCTAGAACAAGGACGATTACGTGTCGCTCTCGCGCGAGATCGTCACCGCGGTGCCGTCCTTGCCGGCCGAACAGCGGATGTCGAGGCGGCGGTAGCGGGTGGCGATGTCGTGGCCGCGCAGGATTCCGATGCGGTTGACGCAGCGCTGCACGCCCCTGCGGACGTCGTCGCTCGGAATCGTGAACACCACCGCGGCGGCGCGGGCGGCGAAATCGTAGAAATCGTCCGACGGCTTCAGGCTGACCGTCGAGACATACACCTCGTTGGTGACGTTGCGGCTGGCGCAGCCGAGCGAGGCCCGCGTCACCGCCGGATGCGCCAGCTCGATGTGGTTGGCGGCGGGCTTGCCGGTCGAAAGCCCGTCGATCTGGCTCTTGAGCAGCGTGGCAAGCTCCTCGCAGGCGTCGGCGCGGGCGGCCGATGCCGTCGCGAGGGCCGCGATCAGCGCGGCGAAGGCCACCGCGATTTTGACGCCGAAGGTCATGGTCGCTCCCTCATTGGATGAATCAGCGGGCGGTGGACCCGCTAGCGGGTGCTGGGTGTCGAGCCGCGATCCCAGCCAGCGCCGGCCAGTGATAATCGGGAAGGCGCAGCGAGTCGACAATTTCTCGGCCGAAAGTGATGCGTGAGAGCCCGGGGATGGCGAACAGGTTGACCAGCTGATTTCGGAGAAGGAGACCCCATCGGGTTTTTGGCGCGAATGCTGCAGCGAATCGCTCGGCGCCATGCTGTTTCGAGGCGATGAAGGCCCGCAAAACCTCCTGATACCTGCGAAATGCCTGCGGGTGCTGCCCACCCGCACGGGCGAGTTCGCCGGCCAGGACGTAGGCCGATGTCATTGCCAGGGCCGAGCCCTGCCCAGCCATCAGCGACGGGCAGAACGCGGCGTCACCGATCAGCGCGACGCGTCCGCGTGACCAGGCGCTCATCCTGATCTGGCTGACGCTGTCGAAATACAGCTGCGTCGCGCGGTCGAGCTCGCCGAGGACGCGTCCACATTCCCAGTTCCCGTCGCCGTAGGCGTCGCGCAGCATGGCTTTCTGGGCCGGCAGGTCCGGCACCGCCTGGAGGGTGGCATCGGTGCCGAAGACGAACAGGAACAGCGTCTGATCGTCGCGAAGCCCGACGCGCGCAAGCATCCGTCCGGGCTCGTTGAATATCACGGAGACCAGCTCGTCGCGCGGGCGATAGCCGCCGGCCTCGAACACTGCCACCGCATAGCCGAGCTTTCGCTCGGACCGCTCCTCGGGGCCAAACGCCAGGCTGCGGACCTTCGAGTGCAGTCCATCGGCGCCGACCACCAGGTCGAAACGGCGTGAGCCTGCATGCCGGAACTGGACCTGAACGCCGTCTTCGCGGTCTTGCAGGCCGACGATCTCGTCCCCGAACAGGACTTCCGTGGTGGGCTCGATCTTTTCGAACAGCAGCCGCGACAGCGCGCTGCGCGGCAGCGTGACATAGCGGCCGCCCGTCAGTTCGTCGAACACCCGGGTTCCGAAGCCGGCGATCCGCTCGCCGCGCCGGTTGACGATGCGCATCTCGCGGAAGCGATAGCCGACCCGATCGATATCCGGCTTCAGGCCCATGCGCTCGGCGATGTCGTATCCGAGGCCCCAGAAATCGATGACATATCCGCCGGTGCGTAGCGCAGGCGCGTGTTCCACAATCGTCGTACCGAAGCCGGCCGCCCTCAGCCAGAAAGCGAGCGTCGGTCCGGCGATCCCAGCACCGGAAATCAGCACCGTTTCGTTGGCCATGGACCATCAAGTATCATCGCGCGGGGGCCATGCCAAATGCGATCTGTCGTTGCAGAGCCGATGTCACGAATGTCACGAACGTTTCATCCACGCCCGCGCAGCGGTCGGATTTGCGCGCGGCGGAACGCTCGCAGCGCGCCGATCTAGTTGGGGAAGCGCGACAGCCGCGGGGCGTCGCCCGGCACCGGATAGCGCGCCACGTTGAGCTGCATGGCCAGGAACGAATAGTAGCCGCAGATGCCGGTGATGTCGACGATGCCCTTGTTGCCGAACCGCTGCTCGGCGCGGGCGTATGTCGGGTCGGAGACGCGCCGGGTCCGGGTCAGCTCGGTGGCGAAGTCGTAGACGATCTCCTCGTCGGCGCTCATGCCGGAGGGCCGGCGGCCGTCGCCGATGGCGTCGGCGATCTCCCTGGCGATACCGGCCTTGAGCGCGATGGGATAATGCACCGACCATTCGAAATCCTGCGACCACTCGCGCGCGGTGATCAGGATGACGAGTTCGGAGAGCGTGTTGCCGATCGAGGAATGGTAGCGCAGGTAGTCGCCGGTGGCGCGCGCCAGGTTCATCACCTGCGGCGAGTGCATCATCGGTTCGAACGGGCCGAACACCGGCGCCTTGCGCGCCGCCAGGAACTCCTCCGCCGCCTTCTTCTGCTCGTCGTCGTACTGTGCGGGCGGGATGGTCGGCAGCCGTTGCTGCGCCAGCGCCGGGGCGGCGGCGAGCATGGTGGCGAGCATGGCGGCGACGGCGAAGCGATCCATGGACGGGCTCTCCCTCAATCCTGTTGCGACCGGCCGCGGGGCCGGGTGTTTTTTTGACGTGTTCGGGCGGGGCGATTAGATGCGCCGGCAGGGGCCAGCGCAAGGGCGGGGGCCGGCAGCGGCGGGGCGGCGTTGCGCGGGGCCGCCGTGCCCTTTGGCGGCTTCAAATGGCCGGCGAAACCGCCTAGAAAGGCCGACTAGTACCCTGTTTCAGAAGTTCGCGAAACGCAAGCGGCGAACTCCGTTCGCGAACTTCTGAAACGAAAGGGTACTAGAATCATAACCTAGCTAGTGCCCTTTGCTTTCCGAAGTTCGTTCGCGAATGTGCCGCACCGGTGCACGAACTTCGGAAAGCGGGCACTAGTTTGCTCCCCTTTTTCGAGGCTTGACCCGATGAACGCTCCCACCAAGGTCCCCGCGCTGCCGCCCTACAAGCACACCCCGCTGTTCCCGCTCGGCCGCGAC
>JBKQQE010000619.1:0-6595 GCA_052326245.1 Xanthobacteraceae bacterium
GTCGGGTTTACCCGACTTCCGGCATTGAAGAAGGACGCAACTCGCCGAGAGGCGAGTTGCTATGCGCACCTCAGGATGACGGATTTGACTCAGCGTTCTCTCATCGCGCACTAGACAGCGCGACCGCCGATTCGCAGACTACTTCCAGGTATTGTTGTCGGCGTCCCAGCGCTGCGCCTTCAGCGCGCGGGCGACCGCGGTCAGCGCGTCACCTTCGTCGGCGGGAGCGCTGTCCTCCGAGCCGGCGTCCGATGCGGCCTCGGCGATCTTGAGCCGGGGACCTGCGCTTTCATCCCTGGTGGTCAGCGTGGGCGAGCTCAGCCAAAGCACCAGCTTGTCGCCGCCGGTCGGCTTGTCGGCGGCCACCAAGGCGCTGAACTCCACCGCCTGCGTCAGCCCCAGCGCCGGCAGGTCGGCATAGGCGCGCTTGAAGGTCAGCTTGAGCTCGCCGCTGTCCTCGTTCCACCTGGCGTCCAGCGCGGTCGCGGCAAGCGCCTTGGCCAGCACCCCCGACAACGTGGCTGCGAGCTTCTCCCGCTTGACCTTGCCGCCCTCGCGCCAATCGGCGGCGTCGAAGCGAATGGTGCGGTCCATCTCCAGCTTGCCGCTGGTCCAGCCCGCCGCGAGCACGCCGGGTTCGGATTTCAGCTGCGCCACGAAGTCGGCGGCGCGCTCGGGGTCGATGTTGAAGCGCACGGTCTGCTGGTCCCGGCGCAATTCCGCGCATGACGGCAACAGGCTGCCCAGCGCGACTTCGACGTTCTGGCCGCGCAGGCGGTTGACGAAGGCGGCGACGTTGTCGGGCTTGATGCGCGCCGCGACGGCTTCGGGCGAGGCGGTGGTATAGTCGCCGGGCGCCGCGATGATCTCGTCGTCGGCGTCCTGCCCGGCGTTGAATTCCTTCTCGCTGATATCGGTATTGTCCGGCGACGAAATCACCGACACGCTGCCGCCGATCGTGACCTTGCCGTCGAACGCCACGCCGCCGGCCGCCGCCTTGCGCGACAGCGCGATCGTCACCGGCTGCTTGCCGACGATGGATTCGGTGGCACCGGTCAGCTTGTTGCCCTCCACCGTCAGCGCCGCGACGAAGCGGTCCTTGCGCTCGGAGTTCGGCGCGGCGGGATAGCAGACGTCGAGCACGGCGCCCGTGACCTTGCCCGCCGACCGGGTCTCCTTGAGGACGGTATCGGCCTGGTCATCCATGATGCCGGCGATCGACGTGAAGTAGCGGGTGTCGCTGCCGCCAGGCTTGACGTCCTTGGCGTCCTTCTTGGTCTGGGCCAAGGCGGGCGCCACGGCGATGGCGAGGATCAGGATGGGTGGGAAGACAATCGCGCGCATGCAAAGCCTCGGTCGCAAAGATCTGCAAGGACCCCATGGCAGCACTGGTGTGGCTTTGGATTTGACAGTCGCCTGGAGAGTTCGCGGCAAGACTGAAGCTAATGTCAAATCCACCACACGAGGCGCCGGCGAGGGCCCGATTCGGATCGGCGCAGGACATTCTCAAACCCCGGGCGAATAGGCGAGCAGTATTTCGCGGTCCGGCCGGAGGTATCCGCCGCCGCCCCGGGCTAGATCATGATGCGATTAGATTGAATCGCATCATGATCTCATCTCTTTGTTTGAGCATGATCTTTTCGGAAAACCGGTTTCCGCTTTTCCGGATCATGCTCTAACCGGGCGGCGGGAATGCCGCGATCTCAACCTGTCCTGCGCTAGCCGGCCCGGGCGGTCTTGCGGGAGCGCAGGTGGATCGCGCAGGTGCATCCCGGAGGATGCGAAGCGCCTTCATCGGTGGCGGCGGTGGCCGCGAGCGGCGGCGTCGGCGCGCTGTCGCCCGCGCCGGCTGCCGCCGGAATGTAGTTCAGAACCGGCGCGAGCCAGCGTTCCGCCTCGGCGAGCGTCCAGCCCTTGCGGGCCGCATAGTCGGCGGCCTGGTCGCGCTCGATCTTGCCGACCCCGAAATAGTAGCTCTCCGGCAGGCTGAAATAGAGGCCCGCGACCGAGGATCCCGGCCACATCGCGAAGCTCTCGGTCAGCGTCACGCCGGAGGTTCGCTCGGCGTCGAGCAGCTCGAACAGCGTCTTCTTCTCGGTGTGGTCGGGCTGCGCCGGGTAGCCCGGCGCGGGCCGGATGCCGGCATATTGCTCGAGGATCAGGTCGGCGTTGCTCAAGGATTCGTCGGGCGCATAGCCCCAGAATTCCTTGCGCACGCGCTGGTGCATGCGCTCCGCGAGCGCCTCGGCGAGACGGTCCGCCAGCGCCTTCACCAGGATCGACGAATAGTCGTCGTTGGCCTGCTTGAACCTGTCCGCGACGACGTCTTCGCCGATCCCGGCGGTCACCACGAAGCCGCCGATATAGTCGGCGACGCCGCTGCCCTGCGGCGCGATGAAGTCGGAAAGCGCCACGTTGTGGCGGCCCTCGCGCTTTTCCAGCTGCTGGCGCAGCGTGTGAAAGGTCGCGACCGGCGCGGCGCGGCGGTCGTCGGCATAGACCAGGATGTCGTCACCGCTGGCATTGGCGGGCCAGAAGCCGATGGTGGCGCGCGCCTTGAACCAGCCCTCGGCCACGATTTTCTCGAGCATGCGCCGCGCGTCGTCGTAGAGACCGCGCGCCACCGGCCCGGCCTTGGGGTCGTCGAGAATGGCCGGAAAGCGGCCGGTCAGTTCCCAGGTCTGGAAGAATGGCGTCCAGTCGATGCAGTCGACGAGCTCGGCGAGCGGATAGTCGACGAAGCTTCGCGTGCCGAGAAAGCTCGGCTTCTTCGGCGCCACCCTGGACCAGTCCACCGGCAGCGCGTTGGCGCGCGCCTTTTCCAGCGACAGCCGCTTCTTGTCGGCCTGGGCGCGGCCGTGGGCGGCGGCGATCTTGCGATAGTCCTGCCGGGTCTCCTCGGCGAAGGCCGCGCGGCGCTCGGGCGACAGCAGCGCCGCCGCGACGCCGACGGCGCGGCTGGCGTCATTGACGTGGACCACGGCGCCGCGGCCGTAATTCGGGTCGATCTTGACCGCGGTGTGGACGCGGCTGGTGGTGGCGCCGCCGATCAGCAGCGGAATGTCGAGGCCGGTTCGCTGCATCTCCGCCGCGACGTGGCACATCTCGTCGAGCGAGGGGGTGATCAGGCCGGAGAGGCCGATGATGTCGGCGCCTTCCGCCTTCGCGGTTTCCAGGATCTTGGCGGCCGGCACCATCACCCCGAGGTCGATGACCTCGAAATTGTTGCACTGAAGCACGACGCCGACGATGTTCTTGCCGATGTCGTGGACGTCGCCCTTGACGGTGGCGAGCACGATCTTGCCGGCGGTGCTGCGCTCGCCGGTCGAAATGCCGGCGGCGCGGTTGCGTGCCTTTTCCGCTTCCATGAACGGCATCAGGTAGGCCACCGCCTGCTTCATCACGCGGGCGGACTTCACCACCTGCGGCAGGAACATCTTGCCGGCGCCGAACAGGTCGCCGACGACGTTCATGCCCGACATCAGCGGGCCCTCGATCACCGCCAGCGGACGATCCGCCGCGAGCCGAGCGGCCTCGGTGTCGGTTTCGATGAATTCGGTGATGCCGTGGACCAGCGCGTGCGACAGCCGCTTGTCCACCGGCCACTCGCGCCAGGCCAAATCGGCTTCCCGGACCTGCTTTTCCTGGCCGCGGAATTTTTCGGCCAGCGCCAGCAGCCGTTCCGAGGCGCCCGGATCGCGGTTGAGGACGACGTCCTCGCAGACCTGGCGCAGCTCCGGATCGAGGTCGTCATAGACCGCCATCTGGCCAGCATTGACGATGCCCATGTCCATCCCCGCCTTGATGGCGTGATAGAGGAACACCGAATGCATCGCCTCGCGCACCGGCTCGTTGCCGCGGAACGAGAACGACAAATTGGAGACGCCGCCCGACACATGGGCGTGCGGCAGGTTGGCGCGGATCCACCGCGTCGCCTCGATGAAGTCGACGCCGTAATTGTTGTGCTCCTCGATCCCGGTCGCGATCGCGAACACGTTCGGATCGAAGATGATGTCCTCGGGCGGGAAGCCGAGCCGGTCGACCAGGACGTCGTAGGCGCGCCTGCAGATCTCGGTCTTGCGCGCGAAGGTGTCGGCCTGGCCGGCTTCGTCGAACGCCATCACCACGACGGCGGCGCCGTGGCGCCGCGCGATCGTCGCCTCGTGGATGAATTTCTCCTCGCCTTCCTTCATCGAGATCGAATTGACGATGGGCTTGCCCTGCACGCATTTCAGCCCGGCCTCGATGACGTGGAACTTGGAGGAATCGATCATCACCGGGACCCGGGCGATGTCGGGCTCGGAGGCGACGAGGTGGAGAAAGGTCGTCATCGCCTTTTCGGAGTCGAGCAGGCCCTCGTCCATGTTGACGTCGATGATCTGGGCGCCGTTCTCGACCTGGTCGCGCGCCACCTGCAGCGCGGCGTTGAAATCGCCGCTGGTGACGAGCTTGCGGAAACGGGCCGAGCCGGTGACGTTGGTGCGCTCGCCGACATTGACGAAGGGGATTTCCGGCGTCAGCTCGAACGGCTCCAGCCCCGACAGCCGCAGCCGCGGCGCGATCTGCGGCGGCTGCCGCGGGCGGTGCGGCCTGACCGCCGCGGCGATGGCGGCGACATGGTCGGGCGTGGTGCCGCAGCAGCCGCCGACGATGTTGACGAGGCCGGCCTCGGCGAACTCGCCGATCAGCCGCGCCATGTAGTCGGGGCTCTCGTCGTACTGGCCGAACTCGTTGGGCAGGCCGGCATTGGGATAGGCGCAGACAAGCGTGTCGGCGACACGCCCGATGTCGGCGACATGGGCCCGCAGGTCCGCCGCCCCGAGCGCGCAGTTGAAGCCGATGCTGAGCGGGGCGGCTTGCCGCACCGAATTCCAGAACGCTTCGGGCAGCTGGCCCGACAGCAGGCGGCCCGACTTGTCGGTGATGGTGCCGGAGATCATCAGCGGAACGCGGATGTCGCGGGCGTCGCAGATCTCCGCCGCCGCATACAGCGCGGCCTTGGCGTTGAGGGTGTCGAAGATGGTCTCGACCAGCAGCAGGTCGACGCCGCCGTCGAGCAGGCCGTTGATCTGTTCGGCATAGGCGAGCCGCAGCTCGTCGAAGGTCACGGCGCGGAAGCCCGGGTTGGAGACGTCCGGCGAGATCGATGCGGTGCGGTTGGTGGGGCCGAGCGCGCCGGCGACGAAGCGCGGCTTGCCGTCCTCGGCGCTGACCTTCGCAGCCGCCGCGCGCGCCAGCCGCGCGCCGTCGCGGTTGAGCTCGTAGGCGAGATGCGACATGTCGTAGTCGGCCTGGGCGATCGAGGTCGAGGAAAATGTGTTGGTGGCGACGATATCGGCGCCGGCGCGCAGGTATTGCGCGTGGATCTGCTCGATCGCGCGCGGCTGGGTCAGGATCAGCAGATCGTTGTTGCCGCGGACGTCGCGGGCAAAGTCCTTGAAGCGCTCGCCGCGGAACGCCGCTTCGTCGAGCTGCAGCGCCTGGATCATGGTGCCCATGGCGCCGTCGAGCACCAGGATGCGCTCGGCCGCGAGCCGGCGCAGCCGGATTTCGGTTTCGGATTGGTGCGGTGCGGGCATCACGCTGCTTTCTGGGCGGCCGGGCGCAGGCCGAGGAGATGGCTGATCGCAAACACCAGATCGGCGCGGTTCATGGTGTAGAAATGGAAGGTGTCGACGCCGTGCTTGGCGAGCTTCTGCACCTGGCCCGCGGCCACCGTCGCCGCCACCAGCTTGCGGGTTTCCGGGTCGTCGTCGAGGCCTTCGAACTTGTCCGCCAGCCATGCCGGCACGGTGGTGCCGGCGCGGGTCACGAAGTTGCGGGCCTGCTTGAAATTGTACATCGGCATGATGCCGGGCACGATCGGGATGTCGATGCCGCGGGCGCGGACCCGGTCGACGTAGCGATGGTAGAGGTCGTTGTCGAAGAAGCACTGCGTGATCGCCCGCGTCGCGCCGGCATCGACCTTGGCCTCGAGGACGTCGAGATCGGCGTCGAAGTCGCGGCTCTCCGGATGCTTCTCGGGATAGGCGGAAACCGAGATTTCGATGTCGGCATGCCGGCGCTTGATGCCGGCCACCAGATCGGCCGAACTCTGATAGCCGTCGGGATGCGCCACGAAGGGCGTGCCGAGACCGGCGGCCGGATCGCCGCGCAGCGCCACGATGTGCCGCACGCCGATGTCGTGATAGCGGTCGACGATCTCGTCGATCTCGCCGCGCGAGGCGCCGACGCAGGTCAGATGCGCCGCGGGCAGCAGGTCGGTTTCCTTCAGGATGCGGGCGATGGTGGCGTGGGTGCGCTCGCGGGTCGAGCCGCCGGCGCCGTAGGTGACGGAGACGAAGGTCGGCTTCAGCGACGCCAGCCGCTTGATCGCCTCCCACAGGGTCGCCTCCATCTCCGCGGTCTTGGGCGGAAAGAACTCGAACGAGATCCGTGGCGTCTTCGGCGTCAGGGGGCTGTCATGGGCCGGGATGGCGGACTCAGGTGGCATGGCGGTGCGAGGGCTCCACGGGAAGAGAAAGCCGCTGCCTCGACCCGGTGGTCGCGACAGCGGACCGCGAGAAGATAGGAGATATGCTGTCGGACGCACAGC
>JBKQQE010000620.1:0-6377 GCA_052326245.1 Xanthobacteraceae bacterium
GAACAGATACATCGGGTGCGTGACGCGGCCGTCCTGCCGGATCGCCAGGTCGCCGAACAGCTTGTCCTTGCCCTTGAAGGTCTTCATCTGCGGCACGACCTCCTTGGCGTCGTCGCTGCCGGTGGCGGCGACGGCCTTGAGATAGGCGAGCGTCGAGGCATAGACGCCGGCCTGGTTGCCGCTCGGCATCTTGCCGTTCATGCCGGGTCGCTGCGCGAAGCGCTTGGCGAAGGCGCGGGTGTCGTCATCCATGTCCCAATAAAAGGCCTCGGTCAGCAGCAGGCCCTGGGCGGATTTCAATCCCATGCCGTGGACGTCGTTGATGAACAGCAGAAACGCCACCAGCGACTGGCCGCCCTGCTTGATGCCGAACTCGCCGGCCTGCTTGACCGCGTTGATGGTGTCGGCGCCGGCATTGGCGAGCCCGATCACCTTGGCCTTGGACGCCTGTGCCTGCAGCAACAGCGAAGCAAAATCCGAGGTGCCGAGCGGGTGGCGGCTCGAGCCGAGCACCTTGCCGCCGTGCGCCTCGATGTATTTGGTGGCTTCCGCCTCGATGCCCTGGCCGAGCGCATAGTTCACAGTGATGAAATACCACTCGGTGCCGCCGCGCTGCATCATCGCCGCGGCAGTGGCGTTGCCGGTCGACCAGGCGTCGTTGACCCACTGGATAGTGTTGGGCGAGCAGGCCTTTCCGGTCAGGTCGGAACTCGCGGTCGATGACGCCAGGAACGTCATGCGGGTGTCGCGCAACAGCGCGTTGACGCCGAGGCCGACCGATGAATTCGGCACGTCGACGATGGCGTCGACCTTTTCGATGTCGAGCCACTTCCGGGCGATCGCGGTGCCGACATCCGGCTTGTTCTGATGGTCCGCATAGACGATCTCGACCTTGATGTTCTTGCCGCCGCCGTCGAAATCCTCGGCCGCCATGCGCGCGGCCTCGACCGAGCCCATGCCGTTGGTGTCCTGGAACACGCCGTTGATGTCGTTGAGCACCCCGATGCGCACGACATTGTCCGAGATCTCGGCGTGCGCGGCACCGATCGCGAGCCAGGACAGGGCGGCCACGAAGTGGCCCGTGAGAATCTTCATCGACGTTTTCTCCCTCTGAATTCTGTTTGTCGGTCCCCGCGGCAGCTGGCGCGGGGTTGTGATTCGATCGACGGTCAGACCTGCTTGTCCGGCAGCAACAACACCAGGCCATCGAGTTCGGGCGTCATCCGGATCTGGCACGACAGCCGGCTGTTCGGCCGGCGTTCCGCCGCCACGCCATCGAGCAATGAGTCTTCGTCGGCGGTCACGGCGGGCAGGCGGCCGATCCATTCGCCGTCGACATAGACATGGCAGGTCGCGCACATGGCATTGCCGCCGCATTCCGCGACGATCTCGGTCACGCCGTGCGTGACCGCGACCTGCATGGCGCTGTCGCCGACATTGGCCTCGATCCGTTCGGAACGCTGGTCGGGGTGAACGAACGTGATTGCTGGCATGGAGAAGCCCCTCAGGCGGGTTTGACGGTGAGCGGAAGGCTGTCGAGCCCGCGCAGTGTGTTGTTGTAACGCCGTTTCACCTGTCCGGTGATCTCGATCGAGGCGATCCGGCGCGCCAGCGCAGTCAGCATGACCTCGCCTTCCAGTCGCGCGACCAGCTGGCCGACGCACATGTGAATGCCGGATCCGAACCCGACATGGCCGCTGGTGCGCCGCGTCACGTCATAGCTGTCGGGGTCTTCCCAGCGTCGCGGGTCGCGGTTGGCGGCGCCGAGAAACATCAGGATCTTCTCGCCTTCGCCGATCCGGTGGCCGGCGATCTCGACGTCCCGCGTCGTGGTCCGGAAGAAGGTCTGCACCGGGCTCTCGAAGCGAACCGCCTCCTCGAAGGCGTTGCGGGCAAGGCCCGGATCCTCGCGCAGCCGACGCCACTGCTCGGGAAACCGGGCAAGGCAGTACAGTGCGGCGCCGATCCCGTACACCGTGGTGTCGAGCCCGGCGCTGAGCAGCGAGCGTACCAGCAGCGGCGCTTCGGCCGCGGTGATCTCGCCGGCGTCGACGCGGGCATGGATGCACGCGCCGAATCCGCCCGGCGCCAGGTTTTCGCGCTGGCATTGTTCCTGGACATAGGCCTGGTGCGGCATCGAGCGTTCGATCGCCTGCTGGCGCAATTCGTTGGGGGGACCGAAGGCGTTGAACACCAGGCCGGCGTAGGGAATGAGGTGTTCGCGGCCGTCCTTCCTCAGCCCCAGCGCGTCGGGAAACACGGAGAGCGGATAGGCCTCTGCAAGGTCCGCGACGCCGTCGAAGCTGCCCATTGCCACGATCTCGTCGGCCTTGGCTTCCGCCGCCGCCGCATACCCGTCGCGCACCTGCTTCATCACCACCGGCGACAGCACGCGGCTCAGCACCGCGCGCGTTCGCGTGTGGGCCGGCGGATCGGCCTCCAGAATCAGGCTGGGCGGCCGCCACGGCTTCTCCTTCGCGAAGTCGCTGAGGCCGACGCCGCGGCTGGAGCAGAAGGTCTGCGGATCGTTGAGAACGCCGTAGACCTCCGCATAGCGGGCGACGCCGTGCACATTCCATTTGTCGAGCCGCACCACGGGCCCGGTTTCGCGCAGCAGCTCCTGGTGGGGGAACGGGTCGTCGAAATAGGCGATCGAGAACGGGTCCAGATCCAGGCTGGGTATCGCGGCCGACGGCGCGGTGACCATGTGTGCCTCCCGAAGATTATTGTTGTAAAGCTGCGTCTTGTAATTCTATCTCAAAGCCGCGACCGCTGCGGCCAGTCCGGCCAGGCGCGCGGATCGACGGGCAGGGGGTCCTTCTGGAAGCAATGCGAAAGCCCAGGCAAACCAGCGGGCGGAAGGTCCCGGCCGCCGCCGTGCCGCGGCAAGGTCAAGTGCTCGACCTTGACCGCTACGTGCCGGCCCTCATCACCTTTATCGCAAACAAGCTTTCGCGCAGCGCGACGTCGCTCTACCAGCAGGCCTTCGGCATCAATGTCACGGAGTGGCGCATTGTGTCGCTGCTCGCCATCGAACCGGGAATTCCGGCGGCGCGGATCTGCCAGGTCATCGGCTTCGACAAGGGGCCGGTCAGCCGGACCCTGGCGGTGATGCAGAAGCGGGGCCTCATCACCATCGCAACCGATCCGAACGACGGGCGCAGCCATTCGATCTCCCTGACCGCGCGGGGACGGGCGACCCACGACCAGGTCATCGTGGTGGCACTCGAACGCGAACGCAGGCTGCTCACCTGTCTGCGGGAGGACGAACGCGAGCAACTGATCAGGCTGCTGCTGCGGGTCCATGGCAATCTCGGCGCCGTCACCGGCGAGGACGATCCCTCCGCGGGGACCTGATCGCGCGCCGGATTGCCGCGCGCCGCTCATGCGGCGGGCAGCTCAGCCGCGCGGGCTTTCAGGTCGAAAGCGGTGTTCGCGGCTTCATCGGGGGTAAGCGGCGTGCCGGCGGTGATCAGCTTGCGGGCCACCATGTGGTCGGCCGGCTTGTTCACGGATTCGACGCCGACCAGCTTGCCGTTGCGGAAGCAGAACACCGAAAATGCGCCGCTGGCGACGTCGCCGCGCACGACGCTGAGGTCGTGGGGTGTCGACATTCCCGCCATCTGCAGCTTGTAGGGTCCTTGATCGCTCCAGAACCACGGCACCGCGCGATAGGGGCGCGGATTTCCCGCCAGCCGGGCGGCGACACAGCGCGCCTGGTCGACCGCGTTCTGGACCGACTCCACGCGCCCTCTCAGGCCTTCGGCAAACGGCTGCGGAAACGCGGCGCAGTCCCCGATCGCGGAGACAGCGGGATCCGCGGTGAGAAGCTGGTCGTCGACCACGATCCCGTTGTCGATGACGAGGCCCGACTTGGCGGCAAGGTCGACGTTTGGAATGACGCCGACGCCGACGATCGCAAGATCGGCCGGAAACTGCCGCCCGTCGGCGGTTTCGACCGACGTGACGTGGCCGGCCTCGCCGTTGATCTGGTTGACCGTGGTGCCGAACACGAAGCGAACGGCGGCGGCCTCGTGGATCCTGCGAAAGAAGTCCGACATCGCCTCGGACAGGGCGCGCGACATCGGCCGCGAAGTCGCCTCGATGACCGTGACCTCGATGCCGCGCGCGCTCGCCGTCGCCGCAATCTCGAGCCCGATGAAGCCAGCGCCGATGATCACGAGTTTCTTGAGGTCGGGGAGGCGCTGCCGAATGGCATCGGCGTCGCTGGCCGAACGAAGCTGCAGCACGCCGTCGAGGTCGGCGCCGGGCACGGGCAGCGGACGGTTGCGCGCCCCGGTAGCCAGCACGAGATGGCCGTAGGAAACCACTTCGCCGCTGGCAAGGTGGACCGCCTTTCGCTCGCGATCGATGCTGGCGACGGTCTGTCCCGACTGCACTTCGATCGCCGCCTGGGTGAAGAATGCCTCGGCGCGAAGATTGAGTGAAATACGGTCCGACTTGCCCGACAGGTAGGCCTTGGAGAGCGGCGGGCGCTGATAGGGCAGGCCGGCCTCGTCCCCGATCAGGCGGACCCGACCGGCAAAGCCGTTGTCGCGCAGCGAAGCGGCGACCTGGAATCCTGCCTGCCCGGTGCCGATCACGACAATATCGTTGCAGCCCGTGCAGCCCGCGTTGACGGCGCCGTCAGCCATTGCTTCCTCCCGCTGCGCCTCGGCAGCTTCACTGCGCTGGCCAGCCCGGAAAGACTGGCACGAGTTCGTTGCCTTGGCAACTAAGAACGTAATTGGTTGCAGGTGCAACCACTGGCGCCGCGCGCCCAGGAAGAAGGGCGCGTCTGGCGCCGTCTCGATCGTGGAACAATCGGCACGTCCGACGAAAATTGTACCGACGCGTTCACCGCACAGCAATGTCTTGGCGCAACTCTGGCAGCGAGCAAGAAAATGGAATCGCAATGGCCGCCGAACTCGCGCTGGACGTCCGAGGGTTAACGAAGCGTTTTGATCGTCTCGCCGTCGATCGTCTCGATCTCGCGGTCCGCAAGGGCGAGTTCTACGCGCTGCTGGGTCCCAACGGCGCGGGCAAGACCACGACGCTGCGGATGGTGGCCGGCCTGCTGCCGCCGGATGCGGGATCGATCTCGGTGTGCGGCATCGATGCGCTCGGTGATCCGGTGGCGGCGAAGCAGCTGATGGCCTGGGTCTCCGACGAGCCGCTGATCTATGACAAGCTGACGCCGCTGGAGTATCTCGAATTCGCGGCCGCGCTGTGGGGACGCGACGCCGGCGAAGCCGAGGCGGCGGCGCGCGCGTTGCTTGCGGGGCTGGGGCTCGAGCCGCACCAGCACGAGCGCTGCGAGGGCTTTTCCAGGGGCATGCGCCAGAAGGTCGCGCTCGCCGGCGCGCTGGTCCATGACCCGCGGTTGATCTTCCTGGACGAGCCGCTGACCGGCCTGGATGCGGTCTCGGCGCGGCACGTCAAAGGGCTGTTGCACGAGCGCGTTCGTGCCGGCTGCACCGTCATCATGACCACCCACATCCTGGAAGTCGCCGAGCGCATGGCCGACCGCATCGGCGTGCTGGTATCGGGCAGGCTGGTCGCGGAAGGGACGTTGGCGGAATTGCGCGGCCAGGGCGGCCGCGAGGCGAGCCTCGAGGACCTCTTCATCGCGCTCGTCGCCGAGCGGGCCGACGCCGCATGACGGCGGCTTTACCGTTGTCCTGGCTGATCCGGCACGAGACCCGGCTGGCCTGGCGCGACCTGATCGCCATGCTCACGGCGGGACGGCCCGCGCGCCTGCGCCGCGCCGTGGTCGTCATCGTGACGATCGCCGCGCTGATGCACCTGCCGGCCGCGGCCATGGTGGGCAAGTATGCCGGGATGGCTTCCGCGCCCGACAAGACCACGCTGATCGTGCTGCTGGCGAGCATCGGGATGGCAGCGGCGCTGATGCTGTCGCAGGCGATCGAATCGGTCACGAGGGTGTTTTACGGGCGCGCCGATCTCGATCTGATCATGTCGTCGCCGGTGCAGATCGCCGATGTGTTCTCGATTCGCATGGCCACCATCGCGCTCGCCGTCACGGCGATGGCGCTGGTGGTGTTCGCGCCGTTTGTCGACGTGCTGGCGATCAAGGGCGGGCCGCGCTGGCTCGCTGCCTTCGGCGTGGTCATCGCGCTGGGTCTGTTGGCGACGGCGGTGGCGATCGCGCTCACCGTCGCCATGTTCCACCTGCTCGGGCCGAAACGAACGCGGCTCGCGGCGCAGATCCTGGCCGCCGTGATCGGCGCCGCCTTCATCATCGGCCTGCAGATCGCGGGCATCATGTCGTACGAAACGCTGTCGCGGTTTGCGGTCCTGACCTCCGAGGCGGCGGCCGCCGCGGCGCCGGACGTGGACAGCGTCATCTGGTGGCC